>CALGTT010000473.1 GCA_937901485.1 uncultured Ruminococcus sp. | reverse complement strand
GTTAGACAATGTGGTATAATAAAGATATACCCCAAACCAAGTCTAACGAAAGGGGAGCATTTCATTTTGGTGGGCCTTTATTTTTTTGCCTGTTTTGGCTTGAAGAACTGGCGGTTATATGGTATAATGATGATAGTACTTACAGTACTATCATCAAATCAAATTTAATCGAGGTGAGAATAAATGGAGTGGATCATAGTTACAATTATCGTAGTTCTTGCGGCAGCCATTGCTTGCGTTTTATGGGCAATGCAGCTTGCGAAGCATACATTCCAATGCAAATCCTGCTCAAAGGAATTCACGCCTAACTGGAAAAGACTCCTTTTTGCGATTCATTCTGATGATTGTTATGAGATAAAATGTCCGTTTTGCGGAAACAAGGAATGTATTGAAAAAGATCCCAAAGAATCTTAGGGCAACACCGCATAATCCCGACATTCATATATGCAGGTATGAAAAGGCCCTCTTCCAAACAGTCAAGGGACAGAACTATGTTGAATCATCAGCCGCAAGGCACGCTAAATCAGACCGACAGAGAAACTCTGTCAGCCAGATACAGAT
The DNA here is from genome assembly GCA_937901485.1 of uncultured Ruminococcus sp. Classification (GTDB taxonomy): domain Bacteria; phylum Bacillota; class Clostridia; order Oscillospirales; family Ruminococcaceae; genus UBA3855. The sequence continues at coordinate 2,454 of CALGTT010000473.1, read as the reverse complement.
TCGCCAATGCGAACATAATATAATTTTTGGAGGTCTGTTTTCGCAGACCCCGGTATCGGGTTTTACGATACCGAAAAATATTCTTCACCACTGCGAAGACATGTTCCACTTTGCAGCGGACAGATGATTTCTGCCGTTCTCTTTTCATAGCAGCATATTGACCGCTTTTGGACAGCTTATTGATGGATGACGGACGACGATTGATGATGTATCGGATGTTCTTGCCGGATTTGTTTTTTCTGACAGCATCATGGCGTTTATTCGCTCCGATGTAGCCGCTGTCACCATATGCACGTTCTTCCTCACCATGCAATAATTCGTTCATTACTGTGACATCATGCTCATTGGCAGCGGTTGTTTTGACAGTGTGGATAAGACCATTTTCTTCGTCAACGCCAATATGCGCCTTGTATCCAAAATGCCATGTATTGCCCTTTTTCGCAGAATGTGCTTCAGGATCACGCTTCTTTTCACGATTCTTTGTGGAGGATGGAGATTCAATAAAAGTAGAATCCACAATTGTTCCCTTTTTCAGAATTAAACCACGTTCCATCAGAATTTCCACAACCGCTGCAAATATCTTTTCCTGTAAATGATTCTCTGTAAGAATATTGCGGAAACGTCCGATCGTGTCACCATCCGGCACTTCATCCGGCGAATTGACCCCACAGAAGTTCGAAAATGCACGGCTGTCGATTACCTCATTCATGACTGCCATATCTGCAAGGGTATACACATTTTGCAGAATGAAAATTCTCAGCATCAGTTCCAACGGATAAGGTTTGTTGCCACGCTCTCCTTTGTAATAGTGCGGCTCGATTAATTTGATAAATTCTGTCCATGGAATTATGCGTTCGAGTTTTTCAAGAAATTCTTTTTTGTTGGTTCTGGCTGCACCAAGCTCATCGTTCATTTCTGCCAGCGTCATCTGTCTGTTCATGTTTCTATTATACTACACTTTTCACCTTTTGGCAATTGTGCGGTGTTGCCTTAGTAGTAAAACACCCCGATTTCTACTACTATTTTACTACTAACGGTGTCCGCAGTTTGCAAAATCTTGCCCCGTTTTGTCGTTTTCCCCCATTCTGTCAAATTGGTAGTAAGAAAAAATTATGCCGATAAGCCCTGCAAAACAGGGCAAAATCGGGTAAATCAGAGAGGAAAAAACGTATGATAAGAGTTATGTTCGTCTGCCACGGCAATATCCATACACAGACATAAGAAAGACTTATATTTCGGGAAAAACCGGTACATGACCGGCGAATTTACAGGGAATTTACAGGGAATGGAAAAGGGACTGCTCTGATGCAGTCCCTTTCAAGTTTATTCGTTTTCATCACAGCGGTGCCAGCTCTGCCAAATAATCCACCAGAGAGGAATGAGTTGGGATGACAATCAGTTATTATTTTTGGTGTTTCTGAATGAAATCCCTCGCACGGAAATCCATTTTCTCATATTGGATTTCAAAATAATCGAGAATGCACTTCATATCGTCCTGCATCGAAAGAAACACATCCAGCAGACGTTCCGGCTTTTGATCCACCTGCCATTCCTTCAGCCCCATGTAGTAGAACATCTTACTTTCATCGCTGATGAAGAAAGGAACGATGTCATTTGCAAGGCACATTTTGAGGATCAGCAGTCTGCCGATTCTTCCGTTTCCATCATAAAAAGGATGGATCTTTTCAAATTCCGCATGAAATTCCGCTACATCGTACAGGTCGATCTGATGTTTTGCAGAGAAATCAGCGATGAGCTTTTCCATATGAGGAGCAACCTCTTTGGGATGAACGGTTCTGATCTGTCCGACTTCATTCGGATATTTTTTATAATCACCGATCACAACGTCATCGTAGTCGCTTTCCAGTAATCCGGTTTTCAGGAGTCTGTGCAGGTGCTTGATATACGCTTCTGTGACAGATTCATAAACGGTGTCCAGAACAAAATCAATGCACTTAAAATGATTGGCGGCTTCCAGAATATCATTCACATGGGCAGTTCCATCGACAGTATGCGTTTCAAAAATATATCGTGTCTGCTCATGCGTTAAGCGGCTGCCTTCCATATGGTTGGAATTGTAGGCAAAATCGACCTGTAACCTGTGATAAAAACCGCCGCTGATTTTACATTTCTTTTCATGCAGCAGCGTATTCACGACAGTTCGTGATTGTCTCATTACGGAAGCCTCCTTTGGCAAATTCTATTGTCATGCTGATCCATCCCCAAAAGCTCATCAGAGTTTGGAGGAGGCTGACCGACCCCTCCATCAATCTCAGTGATACGCAAACTTCTCAATCAAACAAGTATGCTTCTTCGCCTTCTCGTCATAGTTGATCCCGACCAGAAGAATATCCCCGCCATAGCCGGAAATGCCATCACAGTAGCCGTTTTCTTTGATCTGTTCAATCGCACCGCCGCTGGAATGATTCCATTTCAGTTCGATTAGAAGTGCAG
>CALGTT010000472.1 GCA_937901485.1 uncultured Ruminococcus sp. | reverse complement strand
ATATTCATGACATCGGGATGAGCCTTTTCTATCTCATCAAACAGAATAACGGAATATGGCTTTCTGCGTACCTTTTCGGTAAGCTGACCGCCCTCGTCATAACCAACATATCCTGGCGGTGAGCCGACAAGCCTTGACACCGTATGCTTTTCCATATATTCGCTCATATCGAGCCTTATCATTGCATTTTCGTCGCCGAACATTGTTGAGGCAAGAGTTTTGCAAAGCTCGGTTTTGCCGACACCGGTCGGGCCGAGCAGGAGGAACGAGCCAACGGGACGGCGCAGATCACGGAAGCCGCTTCCGGCGCGGCAGACGGCATCGGCAAGTCGGTCGATGACGGCATCATGCCCGATGATCTCGCGGCGCAGTTCCTTGCGCAGCATCAGCAGGCGTTCCTGCTCGGCGGCGGTCATCTGCTGGAGAGGGATTCCGGTGCGCACAGCGGCAACGGCGGCGGCATCCTCCGGCGTGACCTCTGCCATTTCGCCGGATTTCCGGCATTGCTGGCGCATGGCGGCGCGGGCGCAGGCTTCATCCATGAGGTCGATCGCCTTATCGGGGAAGCTTTTGCTGCTGATATATTTATCGGACAGGCTCACGCAGGCTTCGAGCACGGCATCGGACAGAGTGACGCTGTGGTAGGCTTCGTAGCTTCCGCGCAGACCTTTTAAGATGGTGAGGGCTTCTTCGGGGGTGGGTTCTTTGATCTCAACGGACTGAAAGCGTCTGGCAAGTGCGCCGTCCTTTTCGATGGATTTGTGATATTCCGGCGGAGTGGTTGCGCCGATGATGCGCAGGTCGCCTCTTGCGAGTCTGGGTTTGAGCATATTGGCGGCATCAATCGCGCCCTCTGCCGCACCTGCGCCGACGATGGTATGCAGTTCATCGATAAAGAGGATGATCCTGCCGCTTGCGGTGACTTCATCCACGCAGGCGCGGACGCGTTCCTCGAAATCGCCCCGATATTTCGCGCCGGCGAGAAGAGAGCCAAGGTCAAGGGAAAAGATGAACATCCCTTGGAGCTGTGCAGGGACTTCGCCTTTGGCGAAGCGTTCGGCAACGCCCTGCACGATGGCAGTTTTGCCGACACCGGGATCACCGACGAGGCAGGGGTTATTCTTACTGCGGCGCGAGAGGATCTGAAGGACGCGGCTGATCTCCTCCTCCCTGCCGATGAGGGGATCGGTTTGTTCTTCGGGGAGTGTAAGGAGTTTTCCGTAGCGGAACAGGCTTGGAAACTCCTTAGCCGTGGGCATTGCGTAGGATCTGTGTCTGACGGCGGGTTTGCCGAGGCAGGCAGCACAGAGGGCTTCGAGATCGGCGGAGAGGGCTTCGAGGAGCTGGACAGCGGCGCAGTTATCATCCTGCATCATGGCAAGGAGAAGCCACTGGGTATCGGTTTCGGTATTGCCGCCGCTGTCTGCAAGCATCTGGGCTTTGCGGAACATCCGGTGCAGGGCGGGTGTCATACAGCGGTAGCCGGGGGAGGTTTTGTTTCCTTTCCCGACCATCTGGATCATCTGCTGACAGAGCAGGGGTTCTGTGATGCCGGCACTCATGAGGATCTCTGCGGCGGCATTGGGCTGCTCATGCATGAGTCCGAGGAGATAGTGCTCCGTACCGACATAGGTATGCCCCATTTCTCCGGCAAGGTACATAGCGGCATCCAATGCGAGCACGGCACTTTCTGAAAAGCGGTCAATGTCATAATGTTCACTGTTTCTGGGCAATGCGCTGCGCCTCCTTGATCAAACTTCTTTGTATGTGGATACATAGTATAGTATAGCACAGTTCAGGGAAAATATCTGTCTGATTGTGGAGGGAAAGGAAAAGATTGCAGAGGCAGAGAAATTTTTCTCACACATTGGCACGGCTGTCATAGTATGTAATATGGAACGGCGCAAGAGAGCGCGTTCCAAATACGATACTTCAAGGAGTGCTTGATTTATGAACTGTGGATGCTTTGATGGTAACAACAACTGCTGCTGGATTATTGTACTGATTATCCTGTTCTTCCTGTTCTGCGGCTGCGGCGGCAATTCCTCCTGCGGCAATTCCTGCGGCAATTCCTGCTGCTGATTTCTCCCCCTCACACAAAGACTGCCGTGCGTTTGCACGGCAGTTTCTTTTTTTTACAGGATCCTCGTCCCACTGCAAAGCGCAGTCACGCGCTCTCCCATAATTTCCTTGAGATAGGGGAAT
>CALGTT010000471.1 GCA_937901485.1 uncultured Ruminococcus sp. | reverse complement strand
CGGTAAGGGCGGAGAACGTCCGGGACCCAAGGATGTGGTGCGTGTCCATTACGAAGGCAAACTGCTTTCCGGCAAGCTTTTCAGACCGGATAAACGTCCGCAGGGGCGGTGCAAAGGTACCTGCCCAGACGGGGGATGCCAGAATGATACGGTCATAGCCGGAAAGGTCGATGCTGTAGGCTTCCAGCTCCGGCGATTCTTTCATCATCGCACTCTTGCCGCCCCAGAAGAATTTGGAAAAGCCCTTGTCGGGGTATGCTTTCTTCGGGACAAGGCGCAGCGTATCCGCGCCCAGCTCCTGAGCAAGCCGCTGCGCCGTCCATGCGGTGTTGCCCTCAAGGGAATAGTAGACAATCAGTGTTTTCATGTCGGTGCTCCTTTCAGTGATTGGGATGATACCAGTATGTATGGATGCCGCTTGAAAATACAGCCGCACCCTTGGGGACTTGTGTCAGGCAGTTGTACACATTCGTATAATCTCCTGCGCCCGCACAGATGCCCAGTGCACCCATCGTGCCGAGTACGGTGAACTGGGGGAAGATCATGAAAATCAGGAACGGGATGAAGCCGAACACAAGGTTCGGGAGCATGGACATGAACACATACTGCGCCTTGCTCATGTCCTCCGTGCCAAGTACGAACAGCATTCCCTGTTTCAGGTTGTTGTACATCTTTACCTCGCCCCGGAAGCATACCGCATGGAGAAATTCGTGGGGGACCATGCAGACCAGTGCAAGCACACAGCCCAAGAGATCCGCCGCGATCTCACCGGAACGCAGCCACGCCAGTACCTCCAGCAAAACCAGAACGACCAGCGCAAGCAGATTCATGATAATGGCGAATTTTTTGAGATCCTCAAATTCCTTAAACTGCACCGCTCCCTCCACATGCCGCTGTGCAAGGGTTTCCGGATCGCCGTTGTAGTTTCCTGCAATGATAAATTTCATGTGTCATTTCCTTTCTCGTTTTCAAAATCATACTCCATGCAGCACATGTCCTCCTGCGTGACAAAGCCGCGTTTCCTGTAAAAGCCCTCGGTTGCTTCGCCGTGCATCGTCAGCAGAAACACACGGCGGATGCCCTCTTGTTTGAGATGTGCCATGAAATCGGCAAGAAGCTTTTTGCCGATGCCCTGATGCTGGTATTCCTTCGCCGTCCAGAACTCGATGATCTGGAACACCACGCCGTCAAAGTACTGCTCCCCTCTGCCGAGGATCGCTGCAATGACCTTGCCGTCACGGATGACCGCCGCACCGTCAAAGCGGGGCGTTTCGATGAGATTATGAATGCGTTCAAATGCCTGCTGCGGTTTCCAGTTATCGTTCCACGGTGCGGCGTTGAATGTGTCTGCAAAGGATTGGGCAAGCAGATCACAGAGATCGGAGCTGTGCTTGTTCTGTAAAAATTCTGTCATCGTCCATCCACCTATATCCTTCGCAGCTTCTGGTGCTTTGCCATGATCTTCTTTGTCCCCACACGGTCAAAGGCGATCTCCATGAACGCATCTCCGCCCATGTGCTCGATGGAAAGCACCGTGCCGTCACCGAATACCGCACTGTTCACGCGCTCGCCGACTGCAAAATCCAGTGACGGCGCGGGGGCGGTTTTCTGTGCCTGTGCTTTCGCCTGCGCCTGCCTGAGATATGAAAATCCGCTGGTGCGTGAAACCTCTGCCGGCATATCGTCCATGCGGCGGATGGTGCGGTCGTCCGTTTCCAGCTGCTCCTGCGGAATTTCACGCAGAAAGCGTGACGGCGGATTCTGCTTGTAGCTGCCGAACAGCAGACGGTTCTGGGAATGGATGAGATGCAGATGCCGCTTGGCTCTTGTGATGGTCACATAGGCAAGGCGGCGTTCCTCCTCCATGTCCTCCTGCGAATCCATGCTCCGCATGGAGGGGAAAATGCCCTGCTCCATGCCAACGGCAAACACCGTGTCAAATTCCAGTCCCTTTGCCGCGTGCATCGTCATCAGGGAAACGCTCTCGCTGTCATCCGCGCGGTCGGCATCCGTGTAAAGCGCGTTTTCCTCCAGAAAGCCCTCCAGCGTGGGGGACTCGCTCGACTCCATGTAATCCTTGATATTGGAACGGAATTCCTCCACGTTCTCCAGTCTGACCTCGCCCTCGTCGCCCTGCAACTCCAGCATGGTCTTGTAGCCGCTTTTGTCCAGTACAGCGTCAAACAGCTCGTCCAGCGGCGCAGTTTCCGCAAGCTCGGAAAGCTCGTCCATCATCTCCGCGAACTGCACAAGCGGCGCGGGGCGTTTGAGTGCCGGAAAATCCCTTGCACTGCGCATTACATCCAGCGGTGTCATGTGCAGGTCATGCGCGATCTGCAAAATGGTGTTCACAGTCGCATCCCCGATGCCGCGCTTGGGTTCGTTCACGATGCGCTCAAAGCGCACGGAATCGTTGGGATTCTGCAAAAGGCAGAGGTACGCGGTCACATCACGGATCTCCTTTCTGTCCTGAAAGCGCACGCCGCCGTAGACGCGGTAGGGGATCTTGTTGCGCATCAGCGCACGCTCCACACTGTTGGAAAGCGCATTCATGCGGTAGAGCACCGCAAAATCCGTGTAGGGCTTGCCGTCCCTGACTCCCTGTTCGATGGTGTCGGCAATGAACTGCCCCTCGTCCTTTTCCATGCTCACCTTCAGCAGATGCACCTTGTCGCCGTCCCCAGCCGCCGTCCAGAGCTTTTTCTCCTTGCGGTTCTCGTTGTGGGAGATCACAGCATTTGCCGCGTCCAGAATGTGCTGGGTACTGCGGTAGTTTTCCTCCAGCCGAATGGTCTTGCAGCCCGGAAACTGCTCCTCGAATTGCAAAATATTCTCGATGGTCGCGCCGCGGAAACGGTAGATGCTCTGGTCGTCGTCACCGACCACGCAGAGATTGTGATGCTCCTGTGCAAGCAGGCTCACAAGGCGGTACTGGGCATAGTTCGTGTCCTGATACTCGTCCACCATGAGATAGCGGAATCTGCGCTGGTACTTTTCCAGAATGTCGGGGCATTCCTCGAACACGCGCACAGTCAGGCAGATGAGGTCATCAAAATCCACCGCCTGTGCATCATGCAGACGCTCCTGATACGCCTTGTAGAGCTTGGCAGTCACGGATTTCCAATAGTCCGTGCCGGCTTCGCGTGCGAATTTGTCGGGGAAGATCATTCTGTCCTTGGCGTGGCTGATGGCGGCGAGGATGCTTTTCGGGGGGAATTTCTTTTCGGAAATGTCCATCTCCCGCATACAAGTTTTCATCACACGCAGACTGTCGTCACTGTCGTAGATGGTGAAGCTTTTCTCGTAGCCGATGCGCTCAATGCAGCTGCGCAGGATGCGCACGCACGCGGAATGGAACGTGGACGCGTGGATATCCTGCGCGGCATCACCGAGCGTTTCCGCAAGGCGGTTTTTCAGCTCACCGGCTGCCTTGTTGGTGAAGGTGATGGCAAGGATCTGCCACGGCTGGATCGGACGATCGGCGATGATGGACTGCAATTCGCCCATTGTCATATCGCCGCCGCCGATGTAATCGCGCAGTCTTCCGATCTCCGCATCGGACGGCACTGGGCTGTACGCAGTATCCCCGAACAGCACCATATTGGCAATGCGGTTGACAATGACGGTGGTCTTGCCGCTTCCTGCGCCGGCGAGCACAAGCACAGGGCCATTGACAGTCGTGACAGCCTCGAACTGCTGGGGGTTCATCTGCCGGAAGCAGCGTTTCAGGGCGGCTTGTTTTAATGTAAGAAATTCTGTTTCGGTCATGGATCTCTCCTTTGGGTAGGGGGCGTGAAAATAGGATACCTTTATTATAACACAGATGTTCGGGGAATGCAAGAGCGGGAATGTGCAGGTACAGGATAACAAAAATGCATCCCCGAAAGGATGCTGTTTCTCCAAGCGGAGAGCCGCTGAATTTTCAGCGGCTCTTTTCC
>CALGTT010000470.1 GCA_937901485.1 uncultured Ruminococcus sp. | reverse complement strand
TGCTCACTCTCGACTGCATCATCTCCGCGCATTCCTGCGGTGTCTGGTCGCCGGCAAGGAGTTTTTCCACTTCCTCCATGAGGATATCGTGGATCTGCGCATCGAAATACCAGCAGGTGCGGATGCCGTCCACATAATCACGCAGAATGTCGGATTCCCAGCTTTCCAGTTCACCAATGAAAACCTCACCGCCGACATTCGCTGTCACCATCTTTTCGGCTTCCTCGTACTTGTATTCGAGCGCGTTCTTGTGGATGGGCATGGATTCGGTCAGGTGCTTCTGGTAGTCCTCGGTGAGGAAGAATTTCATGAAATCCCAGATCGCTTCGTGTTCGCTCGACTGTGCATTGATGCAGATGGTAAACACCGGATGGAAGATGCCGCCGTTGCCCTCGTCCTGTACCATCGGGTAGCCGCTCAGGGTGATGTCCGCATCAAAGAATGTGTGGCGGCGGCGTGCGCGGAGGTTGATCGGCTGACGGAACGGCTCGATATTGAGAAGAATGCCGCCGTTGCGGTATGCGTGGGGACCATGCCCCTGTGTGTATTTGCCGCTTTCCAATGCACGGTCCATTGCATCCTGATCGGCTTCAAGGGTGGTGATCAGCTCTAAAAACTGCACAAATTCGGGCGAATCGAAACAACACTCTGCCGTCTTTCGGTTGATGCATCCGGTCTGGAGATTGCGCATCCACTTGTCTGCAAATCGCAGGGCTGTCTGATATTCCAGCACATCTATCTTCTGTTCCTTTGCAAGATCAAGCAGCGCACCGAGGGAAAGTCCCTGTTCCTCGCCCGCGATTTTCGTCATGGCAGTGCCGGTTTCGATGACATAGGAAAAGCCCAGTCTTTGCAGTTTTTCGTCCGTTTCCATCGTTTCAAAATAATTCTGCAAGTAATTGTCACGGCTGAATTCCTCATCCGCATCCATAAAGTCATACCAATCCGCAAAAAGCCCCTTGCTTGCAAGGCTCTCAAAATTCACACCGTCCGGACAGATGATATCCGCCACCTTGCCGTCCAGCATATCCTGTTTCATCGTGGTATAGCCAAGTTCGGGATCTTCCACTGTGTTGTATTCGCTGTAGTCCTTGATGATGATGCGGTAGCCGGACTCCTCGCGGTTGTAGTCGATCACCGCCTCCATCAGGTCATCCGAATGCTCGACACTGGCAAGGCTGATGATCTGGGTGTTGTCGATCTCCTCCTGCGTGCGCGGCTCGGCGAGGTACTTCTTTCGTCCTGCGTGGAGAATGAACCGACCGTCATCCATCGGCAGAAATGTCTGAACCTCACCGGGCATGAAGTCGGAATTGATCCAGTCGATGACCTTTGTACGCTCGTCATCCTTGACACCGAACAGCCCGTAATAGGTGGCATAGTAGTAGTCATAGCCCTGTGTTCCGGCGATGAAACCGCTTGCACCATAATCGCCGTCAAAGGGGATATTGATTCCTGTATCCTCGCAGGTTCGCTTCTCGGCATCCAGACGGTAAATTTTTTCATAGTATTCGCCGTATGTACCGCAGGTGATGGTCATGTAGACTGTGCCGTTTGCGTCTGTGAACATTCCAGGATGTCCGCCGTTCCATGCACTGCTGATGCTGTAGTCGATCGAACCGAGGTGTTCAAAATTGCTGTTGTAGCTGTCGATCCAGAGTTCTCCGGTCTGCCAGTTGGAACGCCAGATGATCCAATTGCCCTTGCCGTCCATGATCTCATTCTTTACAATGTTGTCCTGCTCATCCAGTTCTGATTTGCCAAAATCCAGCGGCACTTCATGGGTTTCGACACAGTTCATATTCTCATCGTAGATCTCGAACATCTGCTTGTGTGTTTCGGTCTTGCCGCCGCCAAGTCCCTGCACGACCTGCACAAAAATCCCGAACCGTCCATCCGGCATCTGCATAACTCTGTTCGAAAGGCGTTCCGGTGATTTGAAGCCGCCCTCCTGCCCGATCTTCGTTTCAAATTCGATCTTCTCTCCGGTTTCGATGTTGTAGCGGCAGTATTTCTTTTTTTTGATTTCGGAGCAATAGAGATACTCTCCGTCCGTGTAGTGGAAGATGTCATAGCGGAAATTCTTCAGAAACTCCTCCGACCGCCACGAATTATCCATCGTCAGTTCCAGTGTTTCGCCCTCTTTCTGGAATCCGCAGCCGTTCAGCGGAACTGCTGCAAGTGTGAGTGCCAATGCGAATGCGAAAAGTTTTGTTTTTTTCATGGTGATAACTTCCTTTCTGCGTTTATACTAATTTGTTTATCTTCTGTAGATCAACTAAGCCCCCTCCGCAAAGCGGGGGAGGGATCAGCGGAGGCTGCGCCTCCGAGTCCTGCTTTTTCGCTGCATCGCACTCAGCTCTGCTCGCTCAGATAAATGGATACTCTCGACTGGATGGCATCCGCGCATTCCTCCGCCGTACAGCCGCCTGCAAAATAGCGTTCGATCTCCTCTGAAAGGATCGTGCCGATGCGCTCCTGTGCATTCGTGCCGTTCCAGAGGGATACCCTGCCGATCTTGCAGATATAGTCCCGCAGCTCCGCCATGCTTTCCTCCGATGCCGCTCCGACATTGACGACCGTCATATCCCTGTACTGCTCCGAAGCCGCACTCATCTTTGTGGCAAGCGTGAGCTTTTCGTCAAGCGTCCCGATGTGAATGGGCATGGAATCGGTCAGCCCTTTCTGGTAATCCTCTGAAAGCAGATACTTCATGAAATCCCATGCAGCATCCTTGTACTGCGACTGGGCATTGACGGAAACGCTGTCGTTAATGAGGAATGTGCCATTATTCCCCTCCTGCCCTGCATACATGGGCATTCCCACAGCGGTGATCTCCGCATCCCCGAAATACGCCCTCCGGATGATGTGCCAGCGGATGGGCTGGTAGATCTGGGACTGCCGCAGAAGTGCCCGATCGCTCAGGAACAGCTTGTCAACCGACTCGAAAAAGTCCATATCCTCCGCCGTCCGGTTCTCCGGCAGGCTTTCCATCCATCTGAGGGCGCGGATAAATTCCGGACTGTCGAATGCACATTCTCCGGTCTGCCAGTTGATGAACATGTCCATCATTTCATACAGATGCCTGTCCACTACGTTATTCCGCCCGTTGAACGGCACGGCATCCATATTATCCGGTGTGGCTTCCAGCAGATCCATATACTCTGCGGCGGTGTAATTCTCTTTCTGCGGTGCAAATTCGGTTTTTGCAAAATAGGTTTCCACTGTATAGTCATAGGTCAGGCGCAGGAGCCTGCCGTCATATTCGAGGGCGCGGAAGAAATTCGGAAGGTAGTCCTCACGGTTGAAAGATTCGTCCGCATCCATGAGCGTGTACCAGTCGGCAAACAGTCCCTTCGACGCTAAGTTTTCAAAATGCAGATTCTCCGTGCAGATAATATCCGCAACGATGCCGTCGAGCATGTCCGCTTTCAGCGTTTCCGAATCGGGATAATCCACCATCATGATGCGCCAGCCGGTTTCCTGCCTGTTGTAGTCAAGGACTGCTTCTTCAAGGGACGGGGACAGATCCACGGCGGCAAGCGTCATAAATTTTGTATCCGCTGTGTCCGCCTCCGTGCGCTGCTCGGCAACATAGAAGGTGTCACCCTCTATCATACCTGTGTTGCTCGTGGTTTCGCCGAGGAGGAATTTTCCGTCGGGCAGCGGTTCACATTCCACGATGCTCCGGCGCACGAAATCCGAATTGTTCCAGTGAATGACTTCCTCCGTATTGCCCTGCGCGGTTACGCCGTACATGCGTTCAGGCGTGATGTAATAGAAAAGATACTCGCCGCTGCCGTCCACGAGGGAAAGGCTTGTCAGCTCCCGTTTATCCGGAATATCGTTGAGCTGCATTTCCTCCGCCGTCCGGTTTTCGGCATCGAGCCGATAGAAATGCGTGAGCTGTTCCTTTGTCATCTCATCCCAGAATGTGGTGCACACATACACTGCGCCGTCCGCACCATTGACAAAGCTCCAGATGCTTTCTCCCTGATTGGTCAGCCTGATCTCGCCGTATTTCTGGTAGCCGCTGTTGTAGGTGTGAATGATCGGCTCACTCAGATCACAGTGATACCAGTTCCCCTGTGCATCGGTGAGGGTGCAGCGTCTGCTCCACTGCATACCGAGCGTCCGGTCAAGCGCGAAGCCCTCCGGGATCTCCTCGACCTCCACCAGATTCCAGTCCGCATCGTAGACCTCGATGCACCGGCGAACAACTTTTTCCTCGCTGGTATTCATGTTGTACTCAAACTCCGTGCAGACGATGCCCGTTCTGCCGCCGCCCTTATCAAGGAACATATAGGCTCTGGTGTAATTGGTTGCCTTCTGCCGTTCGCTGTTGACGGCAGGTTCAAATTCCGTGGTTTCACCGGTGACGGTGTTCTGCACCATGAGCCTGACGGTATTCGCCTGCGTGGGAGTCGGCTTTTTGACGAAGAAGGCATTCTCCCCGATGGTATCCATCAGCAGCCAGTTCCATGCCTTTTCGAGCTGTGTCGTGCGGTAGGAATTCTCAAACGGGATCTCCAGCGTTGCACCGTCTTCCTTTGTGATTCCGCCGCAGGCGGTGAAGCCGGAGGATACGAAGGCAAGTGCAAGTACGAATGCGAAAAGTTTTGTTTTTTTCATGGTGATAACTTCCTTTCTGCGTTTATA
>CALGTT010000469.1 GCA_937901485.1 uncultured Ruminococcus sp. | reverse complement strand
ATGACAACCTGATCAATCTTAATCTCATCAACCTCGTCAACTGTATGAGTATTCTCCGGCAGATGCGGGAATGCAACCGTGTGCTTGATCTCGGACAGGTCGATCACATAGGTCTGCTCATAGACTGCGTCCTCGTCAGCCGCATAGAATACCGGCTCACGGTCGGAGTGTTCCTTGACATATGCCTTGGTGATTTCATCCACTGCAAAAATACCGTTCTTTGCGCCGGCTTCAATTGCCATGTTTGCCATGCAGAGTCTGTCTGCCATGGACAGGCTTGCAAGGCCCTCGCCCATGAATTCCATGGACTTGTAGAGTGCACCATCCACGCCGATCATACCGATGATGTGGAGAATGACATCCTTACCGGAAACGTACGGCTGGAGCTTGCCTTTCAGCTCAAACTTGATGGCGGAGGGCACTTTGAACCATGCCTTGCCGATTGCCATACCACATGCCATATCGGTAGAGCCGACACCTGTGGAGAATGCGCCAAGTGCGCCGTATGTACAGGTATGGGAGTCCGCACCGATCACGGCATCGCCGGATACTACCAGTCCTTTTTCGGGCAGGAGGGCATGTTCAATACCCATCTGACCTACATCGTAAAAATTGGTGATGTCCTGCTCACCGCAGAAATTACGGCACATCATGCACTGCTGTGCAGCCTTGATGTCCTTATTCGGTGCAAAATGGTCCATTACCATTGTTACCTTTTCCTTATCAAATACATTCTCCTTGCCCATCTGCTTGAATGCCTTGATGGCTACGGGAGAAGTAATATCATTGCCGAGCACGAGGTCGAGATTCACCAGAATCAGCTGTCCGGCTTCTACGCTGTCCAGACCTGCATGAGCAGCAAGAATCTTCTGTGTCATGGTCATTGCCACGGAACATCTTCCTTTCTGTTATTCAATTATTGCGCCCTTGTCGGCGGAGGAAACCATCTTTGCATAACGCTTCAGGTAGCCGGTGACATCGGTCTTGACCTTGATTTCCATTTCAGCCTTACGCTTTTCGATCTCAGCATCATCGACAAGCAGCTCGATCTTATAGTTCGGGATATCGATGGCAATTCTGTCGCCGTCCTTGACATAGGCAATCAGACCGCCTCTGACTGCTTCCGGAGAAACATGACCGATGGCTGCGCCTCTGGTCGCGCCGGAGAATCTGCCGTCGGTGATGAGAGCAACCTCTTTGTCCAGACCCATGCCTGCGATCGCAGAGGTCGGAGAAAGCATTTCTCTCATGCCGGGGCCGCCTGCGGGACCTTCATAGCGGATGACAACCACATCACCAGCCTGGATCTTGCCAGCATAGATCGCTGCGATGGATTCTTCCTCGCTGTCAAATACCTTTGCAGTACCCTCATGCTTGAGCATTTCAGGAGCAACAGCACTTCTCTTGACAACGCAGCCGTCAGGAGCAAGGTTGCCGCGGAGTACAGCGATACCGCCGGTTTCGCTGTAGGGATTTTCTACAGGACGGATGACCTCCGGATCACGGTTCACGCAGCCGTCGAGATTCTCGCCCAGAGTCTTGCCGGTAACAGTCATGACATCGGTATGGATGAGATCCTTCTTGCGCAGTTCGTTCAGAACGGCATACACGCCGCCTGCGGCATCAAGCTGTTCCATGTAGGTATGACCAGCAGGTGCAAGATGGCAGAGATTCGGAGTTCTTGCACTGATTTCGTTTGCAATGTCAAGGTTGATGTCCACGCCGCATTCATGAGCGATCGCCGGCAGATGGAGCATACTGTTGGTGGAGCAGCCCAGAGCCATATCCGCAGTCAGGGCATTCTGGAATGCCTTTTCAGTCATAATATCCAGCGGACGGATATTCTTGCGGTACAGTTCCATGACCTGCATACCTGCGTGCTTTGCAAGCTCAATTCTCTTGCTGTAGACAGCCGGGATCGTACCATTGCCACGCAGACCCATACCCAGAACCTCAGTCAGGCAGTTATGGGAATTTGCAGTGTACATACCGGAGCAGCTGCCGCAGGTCGGGCAGGCATTCAGCTCGAAGTCGAGAAGCTTTTCTTCATCGATCTTGCCAGCCTTATAAGAGCCGACAGCTTCAAACATGCTGGAAAGGCTTGTCTTCTTGCCGTCCACACAGCCAGCCATCATCGGGCCGCCGCTGACAAAAATGGTCGGAACATTTACACGCGCTGCTGCCATGAGCAGACCGGGCACGTTCTTATCACAGTTGGGCACCATTACCAGCGCGTCAAACGCATGTGCCAGAGCCATTGCTTCTGTGGAGTCAGCGATCAGGTCACGGGTAACGAGGGAATACTTCATGCCCTTGTGACCCATTGCGATACCGTCACATACTGCGATTGCGGGGAACACGATGGGTGTGCCGCCTGCCATTGCAACGCCCATTTTCACGGCATTGACGATCTTGTCGAGATTCATATGCCCCGGTACGATCTCATTGTAGGAGCTGACGATACCGACCAGCGGACGCTGCATTTCTTCCTCGGTCAGACCGAGTGCATGGAGCAGGGAACGCTGGGGCGCACAATGAAAACCTTTGGTAATTGCTTCACTTGCCATATTGCATACCTCATTTCGGATTACAGTTTTACCGCAGGATTCCGTCAAAAACAGGGAATCCATACGGTTATATATCTATCTCCATATACAACGATAATCCCGCATTGCGGGATTATCGGATATGGTTTTTAAATCGGGAGAGATTAGTTGTTGATCAGCTTATCTTCACCGTTCCAGCTGTACAGCTTGCGGATCTCCTCGCCGACAACCTCAGCCGGATGCTCAGCTGCAAGCTTTCTCATAGCCTTGAAGTGAACCTGGCTGCCTGCATCGGACATATCCAGCAGGAATTCCTTTGCGAAAGAACCGTCCTGAATGTCTGCCAGAACCTTCTTCATTGCCTTCTTGGTTTCTTCTGTGATTACCTTCGGACCTGTGATGTAGTCGCCGTACTCAGCAGTGTTGGAGATGGAGTATCTCATGCCGGCGAAACCGGACTGATAGATCAGGTCAACGATGAGCTTCATCTCGTGGATGCACTCGAAGTAAGCGTTTCTGGGATCATAACCAGCTTCTACCAGAGTCTCGAAACCGCACTGCATCAGAGCGCAGACACCGCCGCAGAGAACAGCCTGCTCGCCGAACAGGTCAGTTTCAGTCTCTGTACGGAATGTGGTCTCCAGAACACCTGCACGGCTGCCGCCGATACCAGCTGCATATGCCAGACCGATGTCCTGAGCGTCGCCGGTTGCATCCTGATGTACAGCGATCAGGCAGGGTACACCCTTCTCAGCCTGATATTCGGATCTTACAGTGTGACCCGGGCCCTTCGGAGCGATCATGATTACGTTTACATTTGCCGGCGGTACGATGCAGCCGAAGTGGATGTTGAAGCCGTGTGCAAATGCCAGAGTCTTGCCCTCTGTCAGGTAGGGCAGGATGTCGGACTCATACAGAGCCTTCTGCTTTTCATCGGGGATCAGGATCATGATCAGATCAGCAGCCTTTGCAGCCTCTGCTGTTGTCATAACCTTCAGACCCTGGGACTCAGCCTTTGCCCAGCTCTTGCTGCCCTCATACAGACCAACAACAACATTTACGCCGCTGTCCTGGAGGTTCAGAGCATGTGCATGGCCCTGAGAGCCATAACCGATGATTGCAACGGTCTTGCCGTCGAGCTTGTGCAGATCGCAGTCCTGCTGATAGAAAATCTTTGCCATTTTAAAAAACTCCTTTTATATAATTTTGGGTTGGCTTTATTTATCACACATATCGCTGTTGAGGTAATTGCAGCCTCTTTCGAGTGCCACAATGCCCGTCCGGCACATTTCCAGAATGCCGAGAGGCTTGACAAGAGCGATAAATGCTTCAATCTTTGAGGTTTCGCCGGTAATCTCCACACAGAGGGTGCTGGGCGAAAAATCGACAATTTTGGAACGGAAAATATCCACTGCGGAAAGAACCTCCTGCCTTGTTTCAGGATCGTTTTTCAGCTTAATGAGGGCAAGTTCACGGTAAACAGATTTCTCACGCTCCATGACCTTGACATCCTTGACATTGTAAAGCTTGCGCACCTGCTTCATCAGCTGGCGGCGGGTGGAATCATCGCCCGTTGCATAAATGGTGATACGGGAATAATTCGGATCTTCCGTTTCGCCCACAGTAAGGCTGTCGATATTGAAAGCGCGGCGGGTGAACATGCCGGAAACTCGCGTCAGTACGCTGGGCTGGTTCTCAACCAGTATCGCAATCACAAACTTCTTTTCCATTATTCGCCCTCCACCTTTACGATGATGTCCTCAATGCAGCCGCCGGGCGGGAGCATGGGGAGAACAAATTCATCCTTGTCGATCATGCATTCGACCAGAACAGGACCATCCTGCGCAAATGCCTGCGCCATGACGCTTTCCAGCTCACTCAGCTCGGAAATGCGGTAGCCGGCCATGCCGAACGCTTCGGCAAGCTTGACAAAATCGGTCTTTCTGTCGGTCAGCATGGTGTTGGAATAATGTCTGTCAAAGAACAAAGTCTGCCACTGACGCACCA
>CALGTT010000468.1 GCA_937901485.1 uncultured Ruminococcus sp. | reverse complement strand
CTATGTATGTATTCAGTTGCTTTTCAGAAGCTCTCGCTTCATAATGCAAAGGTCGCAAACATCAAGTCTGTCATCGTTACAAAGATTTCCAGCCTTCCAGTCAGCAAGCTTTACATCGGGAACCGCAAGCAGCCATTTCTGGAGTGCAACTACGTCAGAAACATTGAATGCACCGTCTGCATTCACATCTCCAATAATATCAGGAACAACTTTTCTCATTTCGATGTTTCTGAATAGAACATCATAGCCGTGTGTATTATCTGAACCGATACGAATATGTGTTACAGAATTATTGGACATATCCCAGTCAGACAAGTCAAACTCTGCTTCATAGACAGACCATTCACCGTTTGCTGTAACAGCTTCCATTGGCGTTTTCTGAATCAGCTTATTCCCTTCATACCGAGTATTATGGATGCGAATCTGAACGGGATACTGATTCCCGTCATAGCTTTTGGCCTCAAACCGTATCGTATATTTCCCGGCACCGTTCTGCTTCAGTACATCGGTGATGCCTGTGAACATTCCCGGATTATACAGATCCTGATTAACGTCGCATCGCAGTACGACCTCTCCCTGATCAGTGTGCGGAGACAGGATCACATTCGGATACGAATATGGATTCCAGATTGATACGGCTTCCTTTTCCGTGAGCAGATTTCTTCCGCTTTGATAAACCGGTGGAAGCAGGATAGCAGAGCGGTTGCTGTCATACTGCGCATTTGCGTAATAAATGCTTGCCTGTGACAGAGATATGTACTTTATTCCGCTGATGATTTCTCCCTTTGTATCACTGTTTACTGGGAATCCCCATGCATCACAGATCTCCTGTTCTGGCAGATAGAATTCGCTTCCTTTCTGCAAAGGCTGGTTTTCAAGTGGCACAAGACGATCACCGATATACACTTTTTTGTTATATACATGATTGACAGTATGTTTCCCGACTGTCTGTGTTTCAGGTGTGCTGTCATTCTCAATCAGAAATGAGATCTCGTTTCCTTCTGTGAGCTGCGGATTCAGATCAGACGGAGATTTGATCATCTTTCCATCAATCGTGCAGTTCTGAAACTCCATCTTATAATTTGAGCAATGCAGATTGTCTTTCTTGTTGATCACAAACACAGCCTGTCCTGCGGTGCTTTCCCATGACTTGATCACAGAATCTCCGCGGATATTTGCAAAACGGCAATTCCGGAAGGTGTAATACTTCTCCGCATCACCCATATTCTTTCCGCTGAATATCCACGGCGTATCTATAACATCACTGCAATCAAGATTCTCAAATGTCATGTGTTTCATTTCCGACTGTATCTGCGCACCGTTAAACCAGTTATTGACAATGCCCTCATTGGCACGGAAAACATAATTGTCTTTGAACTCAATTTCATACGGAGAACGATGCTGTGGAAAGATCGCTGCACAGGTCGTGCCGATGATGCAGTCACTGATATGATGATATCCGGCACCGCCGCTGTATACAATGGCATTGTCCCCGACATAGAAAAAGCAGTTATGAATCTCAACATTGCCTGCGCCGACCGCAATTCCGTCAGTTGTGATTCTTGAACTCAGGCATTTGACATTTTCGACCGTATGGTCAGAACCGCCTTCCAGAAAAATATTGAAATTCTGAGAGTCGATCACCTTGATATCTTTTATGATGGTATGATTTGCCTGAACACGCAGAACCATCTTGCTGTTCTCCTCTGATGTGATCGTTGTGTCATAGACATTGCTATAGGGATCAAGCAAAACGCCGTGACCGCAGACAGTTACATCTTTTGTTTTGACGAATAAGCGACTGTACAGAACAGAGCCTGGCGCAATATAGACGGTTTTGATATTCTCCGGAACAATATAGACAGCACTGCTGTCGTCCGGATCATACCATTTCTCATCCACATACAGCACAGAATCGTCATTTTTGTTGATCTCATAATCTTCCGGCGCATCTGCAAAAATGGATAGAATGCTGTCATCGTCATCATCAAGACGGAGCATAAAATGGGTATCATTTTCATTGAGCCAAACAGAGATGATGCCGTCATGGTATTCATTTCGATATTCCTTAGCAGACGGAAGAATGCTGTAGGAAGAAAAGTCTTGATACACTTCAATGTCTACACGCACCTTGCCTGTAAATGCAAACTCACAGAATCTCCGGTTGAAATCCGGTTTGAAACAACGCAATGTCATCTGTTCACCGCTTGTATTTCTGTTGTACACCGTCAGCCTTTCGGAATGATTACCCTGATGCACAGTGACACCGTAATCGTAACATCTTGGGATTCTCTCGTCATACTGCGGATAAACAATCAGCTTGGAATCATCGGCATGTCCCCGTAACACCGGCAGATGAATTGTGATTGTAAACAGCATGGCGAAGGAAGTAAGAATTGCCAGAAATTTCTTCATAATACCCTCCTGTTGTTTTCCATATATACTTGATCCTTCAAATTTGAATTCAGCAAATTCTGATTTGGACTTATGTTCAATCAAGTTCCTTGGTCATCAGCATATTGTCCGCATAATAACATCCGTTTTCTTTAGGGCGTGTTGACACTAAAATAATACGCAGAGTTTCGAGCAAAAAATTTATGCAGCCAAGGCGAAAAGGTGCAGGCAGGCTGTCGCCTGTCAAACCTTTTCAACGCAGGATGCGTGAAATTTTGCCGAAAAGATGCGTTGTTAGGCTTAGTGTCAACACGACCTAAATCTATGGATTTACAGGCGACCTTTGCAAAATCAGAGGCCGCCTGTCATATTTTGTGAGATTTCCCGTCCTATAGGGTGAAAGGAGGCTTGCATATGGAAGATACGGAGATCATCGGTCTGTATTTCGCACGGAATGAAACTGCCATCACGGAAACCGACCGCAAGTATGGGAGCTACTGCCGCACGGTCGCGGACAATATCCTGCATTCCCCTGAGGACACAGAGGAGTGCGTCAATGACACATGGCTGCGCGCGTGGAATGCCATACCGCCGCAGAAGCCTGCAAGACTGCGGCTGTTTCTCGCAAAGATCACGCGCAATCTGGCGTTTGACCGCTATGCCATGCGCATGACTGCAAAGCGCGGCGGCGGAGAGATCAGCGCGGTGCTCGATGAGCTTGCCGAATGCGTCGCGGATACCGCCGATGTCGAGGGCGAACTGCAAAGCCGCGCACTGCGGCAGTCACTCAATGACTTCACCGCGGCACTGCCCCAGCGCGAACGGCAGATCTTTGTCGGGCGGTATTTTTACGCCCACAGCATCGCGTACATTGCCAAGCAGCACGGACTGAAGGAAAATTACGTTTCCGTCCTGCTCGGACGCATCCGCAAAAAACTGCGCACCCATCTGGAGGAGGAGGGATTCTGCATATGACAAAGGAAGAGTTATTCAAAGCCATCGGCGATCTGGAGGAATCACTGCTCGATGAAAATGTACAGCAGATCGAAAAGAAGCATCACCTGCACATTTTTGCCGCCATTGCCGCCTGTGCCGTGGTCTGCATCGGAGCAGTCGGCTTGTCAAAACTTGCCGCATCACCGCAGATGCCTATCGGCAACCCTGTGCCGACCGAGGAAACAACGGAGAGCACGACAGAAAGTACAACGGAAAGCATGACGGAGGGAACAACGGAATTTGAGGGATTTTTACTTCATCATAATTTTCTCTACTGTCCGCTGCCGGAGGGCAGTCCGGCGGATGCGGCGTGTGATGTGGTATGTCGGGATGATCTGGAACTGGGACAGTGTGCCTTTTTCATCTTTGATGAAGACATGGGACTCTACCAGATCACCGATTCCGTTTCATCTGCAATGACCGAAACGGGAACATTCACGCGCGAGGAGGATGTGATCACGGCAGTTTCCTATGACGGAACACAGTCGCATACCCTGCGCGTTCTGGACGAATTCGCAATGGAGCTGACCGAAAGCACAAACTGGGAGCACCTGATCGGGCGTGTCTTTACGGCGCGTTATGGCAAATCACAGACTTTCGGACGTGTTCAGCCGGAGATGATCAGCGATATCGTCTGCAACGGCTGGGAGATCACGCTGGATGATGCGCAGATGGCAGAGTTCGTGGAGCATCTGTACAATGTGACGAGCTATCAGCTTGTACCGCCGGAGGCAGTGAAAACCGGCGGCAGTGAACGCAGTCTGGAATTCACACTGAATGAAGTGCCCGGTCGTCCTTATCATTACCGCCTTGACCGCTACTATCACGCAGATCAAAACACCACGATATCGTATCTGCTGGAGCAGTCAAGCTGTGACGCGCTGTATGCATTCCTTGCACCGTTTGTGGAGCAGGCGCGGCAGGATTGGGAAACGGATGCCGCGGCTCTGCCCTATCAGGCAAATGTCCGCTATTATCTGGATGGCGAAACGGAAAGCGGCGTGCAGATCCAGCTCGGACAGGGCAATTATCACATGCGGTTCGGCAGCGGCAGCGAGGAAAGCGGCATCTATGCCATCAAGGACGGTGTGGTCTGCTGTGATTCCGGCGAGAACGAGCACCGCTTTACAATTCTGGATGACTACACCTTCCGGCTCACAGAAACCACCCATCAGGAGGGCGGCTGTGCGGAGCTTCTCGAACGGGATTTCACCTGCCGCGTGCATCCGGAGCAGCCGTTCGGTGACGGCTTTGCCGCGGAAGATGTGGTGAGGGTGCAGTATTTCCCGAAGAACGAGGATGTTGTGTTCCAGCTCACACCGGACACCAAGGTCATGGAGGCGTTTCTTGCCTGTGCAGCGGAGCTTGTGATCTACAAAGAGCCTGTGCCTCTGGTGACAAAGGAAACGGTGGACACCTCGCAGATGCATCACATCATCATTACACTGGAAAACAGCTCGATGGAGCTGTATATCGGAGATTATGTCCTTCTTGATGATGTGGGCTATGTCTATGACAAGTCATCTGCGCAGGCGTTGGAGGGATTTGCGGAACGGATGCTGGCGGGGGAATTTACGAATGAAGAAACGTTGGATGTTCCGATCGGAGATACGGGATTTACTCGCCCCGATTTTTCCATGATCCTGCCGGTTCCCGTGACAAATGAGCTTGGCGGCATCACCCAAGCTCTGGTCTACGGCAGAAGTCAGGGGACATTCCGTCATATGGAACAGCTTTCGGGCAGTGTGGAAATTTGCTATTCCAGAAATACTCCGAGTATTACAAAAGGGAGCTTTCGATTTGATTTTGCACACGATCTTTACAGCTCTACTGTTGACTCCTACAGTAATGATGTGCCTATCCAAAAAATACGAACTTATAAGACCGGTTCACGGACAGTAAGGGTATCGGATGACATCAGCGGTGAGTATGAGGATTATATTGCAATCACCAACCACGATCTGGTAATGCGCGAGAATGGCAGTGAGGACATTACCCTCGGACAGGGCGCAGATCCTACCGGTGTGCATGAGCTGGCAAGCTGTTTCTTCCCCTATGAAATATCGTATGGCTATCTGCATGAATTTTCACGCTGGGAACTTTGCGGCACGGCACAGTATCAGGGCAGAGAGTGTGTTGTGATACAGGGCAAGGGCGGCGATTACGGTGCGCGTTTTGAGGTGGAGAACTACACGCTCTGGGTGGATCTGGAAACGGGCATGTGGCTATTCCTTGAGGGCTATGATGCG
>CALGTT010000467.1 GCA_937901485.1 uncultured Ruminococcus sp. | reverse complement strand
CCTATATCGAGAAGGATGCCTCCATCAACGAAGAGATCGACCGGCTGCGCCACAGCGCCACCGCCGCCGTGCGGGAGCGCCGGGATGTGATCATTGTCGCCAGCGTAAGCTGCATCTATTCCATGGGTGACCCCAGCGAATACGAGGGCATGATGGTGAGCATGCGTCCGGGCATGCAGATCAGCCGGGACAAGCTGATCGAAAAGCTGATCGAGATCCAGTACACCCGGAACGATGTGGACTTCAGCCGCGGCAGCTTCCGGGTGCATGGGGATGTGCTGGAGATCATTCCTGCCAACGAGCGGGAGCATGGTCTGCGCATCGAGTTTTTCGGCGACGAGATTGACCGGATACGGGAAATCGAGGTGGTTACCGGCAATGCGCTGAGCACTTTGGAGCATGCCATGGTGTTCCCCGCCACCCACTACGCCATGGATCGGGAAAAGATGAACGAAAACATCGACCAGATCGAGATTGATCTGGAAAAACGGGTCAAGGAGCTGGAGGACGAGGGGCAGCCCCTGTACGCCCTGCGGCTGCGCCAGCGCACCCGGTACGATCTGGAAATGATGCGCCAGATCGGCTTCTGCACCGGCATTGAGAACTACTCCCGCTACTTTGACGGCCGCAAGCCCGGCGACGCCCCCTACTCCCTGCTGGACTACTTCCCCAAGGATTTCCTCTGCTTCATCGACGAAAGCCACGTCACCGTGCCGCAGATCCGCGCCATGTACAACGGCGACCGCGCCCGCAAGGATACCCTGGTGGAGTACGGCTTCCGTCTGCCCTCCGCCTACGACAACCGTCCGCTGGTGTTTGCTGAATTTGAAAAGCACATCCATCAGGCGATCTTCGTCAGTGCAACGCCCGGCGAATTTGAAAAGGAGCAGTCCTCACAGATCGTGGAACAGGTCATCCGCCCGACGGGACTTGTCGATCCGGAAATCATCGTCAAGCCCGTGGAGGGGCAGATGGACGATCTTCTTTCCGAGATCCGCATCCGCGAGGAAAAGCAGGAGCGCGTGCTTGTCACCACCCTGACCAAGCGCATGGCAGAAAATCTGACCACCTATCTGGAGGACATGGGTGTGCGTGTGCGCTACCTCCACCATGATATTGACACCATCGAGCGCATGGAGATCATCCGTGATCTGCGTCTGGGTGAATTCGATGTGCTTGTCGGCATCAACCTTCTGCGTGAGGGACTGGACATTCCGGAGGTTTCTCTTGTGGCGATCCTTGATGCGGACAAGGAGGGTTTCCTGCGAAGTGAAACGTCCATGATCCAGACCATCGGCAGAGCCGCAAGAAATGCGCACGGACAGGTCATCATGTATGCCGATACCGTCACAGGTTCAATGGAACGCGCCATCCGCGAAACCCTCCGCCGCCGTGAACTCCAGATGGCATACAACGAAGCACACGGCATCATCCCCCAGACCATCCGCAAGGATGTGCATGAGGTGCTGGAGATCAGCAGCAGGGAGGATGTGGAGAAGAAAACAGCAAAGAAAAAGCTTTCCAGGAAGGAGCGCGACGAGCTGATCGCAAGTCTGACCGAGCAGATGAAGGAAGCGGCAAAGCTGCTGGAATTCGAGCACGCCGCATTCCTGCGTGATGAGATTGCGAAGCTCAAAAATGAGAAATAGCCTGCAAACAGAAAGGATGTGGGAGCAGTGCAGAAAAATGAAATCGTCATCAAGGGTGCAAGAGTGCACAACCTGAAAAATATAGACATCACCATCCCCCGTGACAAGCTTGTTGTCATGACAGGGCTTTCCGGTTCGGGCAAATCCTCCCTTGCCTTTGATACCCTCTATGCGGATGGGCAAAGACGCTATGTCGAGAGTCTTTCGTCCTACGCAAGACAGTTTTTAGGTCAGATGGAAAAGCCCGATGTGGTCAGCATTGAAGGACTTTCTCCGGCGATCTCCATCGACCAGAAAACTACCTCCAAAAACCCCCGATCGACCGTTGGAACGGTGACGGAGATCTATGACTATCTGCGTCTGCTCTATGCCCGCATCGGCATTCCGCATTGTCCGGTCTGCGGCAGAGTCATCAGCCAGCAGTCCGTGGATGAGATCGTTGACCAGATCCTCTCCCTGCCGGAGGGTACGAAGATCCAGCTGCTTGCCCCCATCATCCGCGGTAAAAAGGGACAGCATATCAAGGAGCTGGAACGTGCCAGAAAAAGCGGCTATGTCCGCGTGCGCATCGACGGCATCCAGTACGACCTTTCCGAGGAAATCAAGCTGGAAAAGAACAACAAGCATACCATTGAGATCATTGTAGACCGTCTGGTCATCAAGGAGGGCATCACCTCCCGTCTGACGGACAGCCTTGAAACCGTATCTTCCCTGACGGGCGGCATCATCCATGTGGATGTCATCGGCGGTGACATGCTCTCGTTCTCCCAGAACTACGCGTGTCCGGAGCACAATGTCAGCATGGAGGAGCTGACTCCGCGCATGTTCTCGTTCAATAACCCCTATGCCGCCTGTGAGGAATGCACAGGACTGGGCATTTTCCAGCGTATTGATCCGGATATCGTGCTCCCCAACCCCGAACTGAGCATCAGGGGCGGGGCGATCCATGCATCCGGCTGGAATAATCTGGATGATGATTCCATTGCCATGATGTACTACAATGCCATTGCGAAAAAGTACGGCATTTCACTGGATACACCCGTCAATCAGCTTCCGGAGGAAGTGCTGAACGTATTTCTTTACGGCACAAACGGCGAACAGCTTCTCCTGCACCGCAATCAGCATCTTGGCGGCGGCAGCTACCTTGCCGCATTTGAGGGTGTGATCCCGAATATGGAACGCCGTTACAAGGAAACGACCGGCATTTATGCCCGTGCGGATCTCGAAGACTACATGGGCGAAGTTGTCTGCACAAAATGTCATGGTGCAAGACTGCGTCCGGAAATCCTCTCCGTAACCGTGGGCGGCGTGAATATCTATGAGCTGACAGAAATGCCTGTCAAGCGTTCCCTGCAATTCCTGCATGATCTGGAGCTGACGGAGCATGAACGCTTCATCGGTGAACGTATCATCAAGGAGATCTGCGACCGTCTGGGCTTCCTGCAAAGCGTCGGTCTGGAATATCTGACGCTCTCACGTTCCTCCGGAACGCTCTCCGGCGGCGAAAGCCAGCGTATCCGCCTTGCCACACAGATCGGCTCATCACTGATGGGCGTGCTCTATATCCTCGATGAACCCAGCATCGGTCTGCACCAGCGTGACAATGACATGCTCATTGCCACCATGAAGCGGCTGCGCGATCTGGGCAACACCCTGATCGTGGTCGAGCATGATGATGATACCATGCTTGCCGCCGATCATATTGTGGACATCGGACCGGGCGCAGGCGTGAACGGCGGCAATGTGGTGTTCTCAGGAACGCCGGAAGAACTGCTCAGATGCAAAGAATCTATTACGGGACAGTATCTCAGCGGCACAAAACGCATTCCGCTTCCGAAGGAACACCGGAAGGGGAACGGGGAAGTGCTTCGTGTGGTCGGCGCGTCCGAGCACAATTTGCAGAATATTGATGTGGATTTTCCCCTCGGCAAGCTCATCTGCGTAACGGGTGTGTCCGGTTCGGGCAAATCCTCCCTTGTCAACGAGATCCTCTATAAACACCTCGCCGCAACGCTCAACCGCGCAAGGATCAAGGGCGGACACTGCAAGCGCATTGAGGGTACGGAGCATCTTGACAAGGTCATCTGTATCGACCAGTCGCCCATCGGCAGAACACCGCGCTCCAATCCGGCAACGTATAC
>CALGTT010000466.1 GCA_937901485.1 uncultured Ruminococcus sp. | reverse complement strand
CCCTTGCGGCACTCATTCCGGAGGATATTGATGCAGAGGTGCGAATTTATGACGAAACTGCTGAAAAAATCCCGCTTGACATTGATGCGGAGCTGATCGGCATTACCTGCATTACCGGTACTGCACCGCGATGCTATGCCTATGCGGATTATTTCCGCAAAAAGGGCAAAACCGTCTTCATGGGCGGCGTGCACCCGTCCATGCTGCCCGATGAAGCTGCACAGCACGCAGATGTGGTGTTCACCGGATTTTCGGAGCAGACCTTTCCGCAGTTCCTGCATGATTATGTCAAGGGAGAATTTCAGAAATTCTATCACCAGAATGCGGATTTCACCATCGAGGGCAGGCCATTCCCGCGCCGTGAGCTTCTGAAAAAGAACCGCTACATCACGACCAAAACGGTTGAGGCGATCCGCGGCTGCTGCCATACATGCAGCTTCTGTGCCTATCCTGCCGCATTCGGAAAGCCCGTTCACAAGCGTCCGGTCAGGGAAGTCGTTGCGGAGATCGAAGCCCTGCACACAAAGCATGTGCTCTTTCCCGATGTCAATCTCATCACGGACAGAGCCTATGCGATTGAACTTTTCAATGCTCTGATTCCGCTGAAAATCATCTGGCTGGGACTGGTGACATCCTCCGTCGGCATCGACGATGAACTGATGACCGTATTCCGCAAAAGCGGATGCAGGGGACTGCTGATCGGCTTTGAATCCATTACGCAGGAATCCCAGAAGTACATTCACAAGGGCGTGAACCGTGTGGACAGCTATGTCACACTCATGGAAAAGCTGCATGACAACGGCATTCTCGTGCAGGGATGCTTTGCATTCGGCGGCGATGAGGAGGACGAAAGCGTATTTGACCGTACGGTCGAAATGATCATCAAGGCAAAAATCGATCTGCCGAGATATTCCATCCTGACACCCTTTCCGCAGACGGCATATTATCGCCAGCTTGAGGAAGAGGGACGCATTATTGAAAGAAACTGGGCGATGTATGACGTGCAGCACTGCGTATTCCAGCCAAAGCTCATGACGAAGGAACAGCTGGAGGAGGGAACGGATCGTGCATGGCGTGCGACCTATTCCAACGCCAATATCATGAAGCGTCTTGCACCGTTCAACCATAGCCCGTGGCTGTCGCTTCCGCTGAATCTCGGATACAAGGGATATGCCGACAAGTGGCACAAATTCACAAGAGAAGTGATGTGCGACAATTCCGATATTCCGGTACTGTAAGGGGGCATATATGAAGATCACATTCATTCTGCCGGCGATCGGCAAGAAGCCGGGGCAGAAATACATCGGCACATGGAAGATGCAGCCGCTGACCATCGCTGTACTTAAGGCACTGACACCGCCGGAGATCGAAACTGAGCTGTTCGATGATCGTATCGAACTGATCGGCTACGACACGCAGACCGATCTTGTCTGCATCACGGTCGAAAGCTATACCGCCAAGCGCAGTTATAAAATCGCACAGCGTTTCCGTGAGCGTGGCATTCCGGTTGTCATGGGCGGCTATCACGTCACACTCTGTCCCGAGGAAGCAGCGGAATACTGCGACAGCGTGCTGATCGGCAATGCAGAATCCGTCTGGCGTGAAATGCTCGCAGATGTGCAGAACGGCACACTCAAGCCCTCCTACAGAGGAACGGTCGGGGCGTATGATGTGCAGCCGGATAAAAGCATTTTTGAGGGGAAGAAATACCTCCCCGTATCCCTTGTCGAAACCGGTCGCGGATGCTGTCACAGCTGCGAATTCTGTTCCATCTCCAAATTCTATTGCAGTAAATATTACTGCCGTGACCATAGTCTGATCGTGGATGACATCCGCAAATCGGAACATAAATACACATTCCTCGTGGACGATAATCTTGTTGCCGACCACCGCAACGCCATGAAGCTGTTTGAAGACATCACCCCTCTGGGCATCAAGTGGGCAGGGCAGGGGACGCTTTCGATGGCGAAGAATGAACAGCTGCTGAAGACCATGAAAAAAAGCGGATGCGAAATCATCCTCATCGGCTTTGAGAGCCTCAATAAAGAGAATCTTCAGCAGATGAACAAGTCCTTCAACTATGCACTCGGCGAGCGTGACGAACTGGTCAAGCGCATCCATGATGCGGGCATCGGCATCTATGCAACGTTTGTGTTCGGCTATGATAACGACGATGAACGCACCGTTCATGATGCGCTGGAATTTGCGAAAAAGCACAATTTCTACACCGCCGCATTCAATCACCTCCTGCCGTTCCCGAACACCGCCCTCTATGACCGTCTGAAAGCACAGGATCGTCTGATCTATGACAAATGGTGGCTGGCGGATGGGTACAATTACGGGGAACTTGCATTCCATCCGAAGCTTGTCACTGCGGAGAAAATGAGCCGGCTCTGCCGTGATGCACGCAAGGAATTTTCCGCCCCGAAAACCGTCATGAGCCGTGGCTTTGCATCCCTCGGCAGAACCAGCCCGCTTCTGTGGGGACTGTTCTGGGGCATGAACCTGCGGCTTGGGGAAGAAATTGACCAGAAAATGCACGTCCCGATCGGAGAGAATCTCGATGAACTTCCAAAATAATCGCTATACTCTGAAATTTGCCGATGCCTCCGATAATGCCGGTATCCGTGAGATCTTCGAGGCATCCGGCTTCAGCGGCGGCATCAGCGTGCAGTATCTGCGCGGAGATACCCCCTATGCATCCTTTTCGGCGGACGGCGATGAAAGCCGGATTCTGGTGATCCTCGATAATGAACAGAAGCGCACAGCGGCGGTCGGCGGTGCGGTCGTGCGGCAGGAGTATGTCAATGGCGAACGGGCAAAATGCGCCTATCTTACGGGCTTGAAAATTCATCCCGATTATCAGAAGCGCATCGGCTTCATTGCAAAGGCATATGCCTTTCTGCATGAGGGGATCGGGGATTGCCGCTATTGCTACACGACCATCCTCGATGACAATGCACCGGCAATTGCCATGCTCGAAAAGAAACACCGGAACATGCCGGAATACCGCTATCTCGGACATTACACAACCTACTGCTTCCACGGCGGCAGGCGGATCCTGGAGCTGGAGAAAGACAATCGGGACGGCTTTGCCGACCTGATGAAAACACATTTTGCAAACCAGAGCCTTGTACCGTGCGATCCGGATCATGCTGGATTCGGGGAGAAGGTGTTCTATTCCTACCGTGAAAACGGAGAACTGAAAGCCTGCTGCTTCATCGGGGATCAGCAGGCGTACAAGCAGTATAAAATGTCCGGCTACGGCGGCATCTACAAGCTGATCTCCCATCTGCCGACAAGGCTTTTCGGCTATCCGGCATTCCCGAAGCCCAACAGCATCATCCGGCATGGGGTGGTGTCGTACCTGTATGTGAAGGACAACGA
>CALGTT010000465.1 GCA_937901485.1 uncultured Ruminococcus sp. | reverse complement strand
AAAGAACGAACCGCCGGCATTTGCAGGACGTTTCTGCGAAATGTTCAGTAATACCGAGCAAAGACATGATTGAATTTCCAAACAGCCTGCAGATTGAAGTCTGCCGATCTCTGCAATGACAACAGACTCGATGCATTTGACCTTTCGATGATGAAGCGTGAGCTTTTGAAAAGTAACTGAAAATCATTCAATTCATATACTTAGGAGGGAAAGCTATGAAAAAACAACTATTCAGCATTCTGCTTGCACTGGTCATGGGAATCGGCAGCATACCGGTCCATGCAATTGCAGAGGATACCGGCTCGGACAGTTCTCAGACGGAAAGCTGCGGTGCATTCACTGACGGTGAACAGGTGATCAGCGACATGATCGAACAGAACGGCATGTATGCGCATCCTCGTATCATCATGTCGGAGGAGAGATTTGCAAAGCTGAGGGAGAGCATCGGACAGGATAACGTGACGGCGATCCTTCTCGAAAAGCTTCGGGGGGAAGCGGAGCGGCATATGAACGAGCCTGTATGCCAGTATGAAATCCCCGATGGCATCCGTCTGCTTGAAACCTCCAAACGCATCCAGCGTCGTGTAGCGGCACTTGCGATGGCGTACAATATTTTCGGGGACGAAAAATATGCACAGCGATGCTATGCAGAGCTGGAAGCCGCCTGTAATTTCAAGGACTGGAACCCGAGCCATTTTCTGGATACCGCTGAAATGAGTACCGCCTTTGCACTCGGCTATGACTGGCTCTATCATTGGATGAACGATGCGCAGAGGGCGTTTCTCAGACAAAACATGATCGAAAAGGGACTCACGCAGGTCATGGAGGACTATGAGGACAAGCCCCGCACCCGTACTTACCGCTGGTATCAGGATTATCCCGGCGATAACTGGAAGCTCGTCTGCAACGGCAGTATGAGTATGGCGGCACTTGCCATCGGAGATGAAACGGATGCAAGGGACATTGCTTCCGATGTGCTCACCTATGCCTACAAGGAATCCTATGCCTTCGTCCGCCGTGCCTACAGCGCAAAGGACGGAACCTACAGTGAGGGACTGGGCTACTGGGATTATGCGACCTACTATCTCGGACTGTATTCCTCCGCACTGACAAGTGCCGCAGGAACGGACTATGGTCTTGCCGATCATGAGGGGCTTCGCAAATCCGTTGATTTTGTCCGCTATATGAGTTCCAACACGCCCAAATCCTTCAGCTTCGGTGATGACAGAGAAAGCCGGGATACGGGCTGGACGGTGCTGCTGTGGCTGGCTGACTATTATCAGTCCTATGACATCGCCTCTGTTCGCCTTAAGAAAATCCCGAACGACAGCTTTAACTATCTGGATCTTTTGTGGATCGAGGAGGACAAAACCCCCGATTCCGCCAAGGACAGCCCCACGGACTGGGGAGAGGTCGGTGCATCCAATGCCAGCTTCCGCAATACATGGGAGGAAAGCGGCATCGTGACGGCTCTCCATGCCGGCGAAAATGTCTATAAGTATCACGGACACTACGATCTGGGCACGTTCTATCTTGAGTCAAACGGCGCACGATTCTTTACAGACCTCGGAAATGAGAATTATGAACTTGAGAATCGTCTGTATTCCTACCGCATCCGTGCAGAGGGGCACAATACACTTGTCATTAATCCCTCGCAGGAGCTTGACCAGCAGGAGGGCGCAGAATGCCTGATCACGCAGTTCGGCAGCGGAAACGAAGCGTATGCCGTGACAGATCTGACTGCCGCATATGAGCCAAGCGGTGCAGAAAGCGTGGTTCGTGGTCTGAAAATGATCAAGGACAGGGAATGCGTGATCATTCAGGATGAAATTTCTCTCAGTGCCCCCGGTGAGATCTACTGGTTTGCACACACAAAGGGAGAGATCACGGTTGCCGATGACGGCAGAAGTGCTGTTGTCACCGTCGGTTCGGAGAAAATGTGGGTGGGACTCATCAGTGATGGCGGTACATTTACGGTGATGAACGCAGAACTTCTGCCGACATCCCTTCCAGTGCCGAATCAGACGGACAACAGCGAGTACAGAAAGCTCGCTGTCCATCTGACAAATACCAAGGATACGACAATTTCCGTAGCCTGCATTCCGCTGAAAGCGGGAGAAACACATCCCTCATGGATACCGTCCGTGAAAGCGATCTCCGAATGGACTCCCCGGACGATAGCGGGCGATGTCAACGCCGACGGTGCATTCAATGTTGCCGATGTTGTGGCACTCCAGAAATGGCTGCTCGCTGTGCCGGATGCAAAGCTTGCAAACTGGGAGGCTGCTGATCTTTGCAAAGATGACGGACTGGATGCATTTGACCTTTCGATGATGAAGCGTGAGCTTCTGAAAAATAATTGATCGTGAGAATAACCCTCCGATGAACGGAAACACTAATCCCGAAAAGGAGGTTGATTCTATGTTCAAACACGAAAAAATGCTGTTCCATCCGGTAGCGGTCGAAAAGCCGAATCCGCAGTATGCCGCACTTCTGCAGGAGCAGCTCGGCGGCGCAAACGGTGAGCTGAAAGCCGCTATGCAGTATATGTCCCAGAGCTTCCGCATCAAGGATCCTGAAATCAAAGACTTATTCCTTGATATCGCCGCTGAAGAGCTTGGGCATATGGAGATGATCGCCCAGACCATCAGCCTGCTCAACGGTCATGATGTCGATGCTGCCGCAGTGCCGGCAGGCGAAATCCAGACACATGTGCTGATGGGGCTGAATCCCGGTCTGATCAATGCTTCCGGCTATTCATGGACGGGCGACTATGTATCAGTAACTGGCGATCTCTGTGCCGATCTGCTTTCCAACATCGCATCCGAGCAGAGAGCGAAGGTGGTCTATGAGTACCTCTACCGTCAGATCGACGATAAAAAGGTGAGGGAAACCATTGACTTCCTGCTGAATCGTGAGGAGGCACACAACGCCATGTTCCGTGAAGCGTTCAACAAGGTGCAGAACAGCGGCTCCAACCGTGATTTCGGCACGACAAGGGCGGCGAAGATGTATTTCAGCATGTCCGAGCCATCGCCTGCGAATACACCATTCCCGAAAACTGATGTCAGACCGCCGTCATTCAGCTGAAGCGGAGAAGATCAAAACGAGAGCTTGCCCGGATGCGGCAAGCTCTTTTCAGGTGTATGTAAAAACGGAATGTCAACGGAACATGCAATAACAGTTACATTCCCTCCCCCATTATGGTATAATAGAGATAACAGCAGCTCTTTCAAGCTCAAATAGCAAGTATAAGAGGGGCAATTTAGTATCGGATTTAGGTACGGAAGAACTCGCCCATCTCGAAATGATTTCCGCGATCATCAGCCAGCTCACGCAGAACCTCTCCATTGAGGAGATCAAAAAAAGCGGTTTTGACAAATATTTTGTTGATCACACTGCGGCGATCTATCCGAATTCTGCGGCAGGCGTGCCCTTTACGGCAACGTATTTCCAGTCCAAGGGCGATCCCATTACCGACCTCCACGAGAATATGGCAGCCGAACAGAAGGCACGAACGACCTATGACAATATCCTCCGCCTTGCCGATGATCCGGATGTGATCGACCCCATCCGCTTCCTCCGTGAACGCGAAATCGTGCATTTCCAGCGTTTTGGCGAAGCCCTCAGACTCACACAGGACCAGCTCGATTCCCGCAATTTCTATGCCTGCAATCCCTCCTTTGACAAAAACTGCAAGCGTCCTGTCAGAAGATAAATGATCCTCGCCCCGTTCCCGTAGTTCGCATTATACAGCGGCTTCGCAGAACGGGGCGAATTGCATCAGCACAAAGCGCGTCAGCTTTCCCGCTCCATACAGCGAGAAACAGTATTTTTCCCAAAAATCTGTTGCATTCTTTCAGGGGATATGCTATAATAAACATAATATAAGTTGGAATGCATCAGCACGAAAAATGTCCGCTTATTTTTCGGTTATGTGTTCCGAAAAGGAGGTATTCACCATGCACACACCCAACACCATTTCCCGACGTTCCACAATGTACAAGCTCATTACAGCCGTTCTCGGAGTCGGTGCCGCGATCGCACTGCCGCAGCTTGTCCATGCCGTTGGCGTGCTCACCGGAAGCGGTGCACAGCTCGGCTCTGCGCTCCTGCCCATGCACCTGCCCGTCCTGCTTGCAGGATTTCTCGGCGGACCTGCTGCCGGCTGCATTGCCGGCATCCTCAGTCCCCTGCTCAGCTGTGCCATCTCCGGTATGCCGGCTGTAACGCTCCTGCCGTTCATGGTGGCAGAGCTTGGTACATACGGACTGACCGCCGGACTGCTTTCCGGTGTACATATGAACCGTTTCTGCAAGCTTCTCATCGTGCAGATCGCCGGACGTGCAGTCAGAGCACTGGCAATGCTGGCAGCGATGCTGTTCTTTGGGAATACAGCCATCACTATCGGCTCGATCGGCGCATTTATCACCGCCGGGATCGCTGGCATCCTCCTGCAGTGGGCACTCATTCCGCTGCTGACTGACCGTCTGGAGCGACTGAAGTGATGCAGGATCTTCAGCGTGCCCGACAGCTTCTCTGTGAGCAGGATTTCACCTGCGTCCTCTGCCGCGGCGAGCGCGTATACACCAGCCGCAAAACCGGCATTTCCCCCATGCTCGACTGGATCACGGATGGGGAAGACCTTGCCGGATATGCCGCCGCCGACCGCATTGTCGGCAAAGCCGCCGCGATGCTGTTCGACCTTGCAGGCATCCGCACGCTCCATGCGCAGGTGCTCAGCGAACCTGCACTGCAATATCTGAAATCACACAATATCGACGTTTCCTATGATACACTGACTCTACATATCATCAACCGCCGCGGGGATGGCATCTGCCCGATGGAGAGGGCAGCCGCCGGAATATCCGATGCGCAGGAGGCGCTGCGCATTCTCTATGACACACGCGAACGACTCAGACAAGGAGAAAGTATATGAAAAAATTAGGCTTCGGCTCCATGCGTCTGCCGCTTCTTGACGGCAGCGACCAGACAAGCTTTGATAAGGAACAGCTCTGCCGCATGGTGGATGCCTTCCTCGAACAGGGCTTTATCTACTTTGACACCGCCTACATGTACCACAACGGCGCGAGCGAAAGAGTGCTCAAGGAAGTGCTGACGGATCGTCATCGCCGTGAAAGCTTCCTGCTTGCGGACAAGCTTCCCACCATGTTCCTCAAGGAAGAAGCGGACATGGAGCGCATTTTTCAGGAACAGCTTGAAAAGACGGGCGCAGGATATTTCGACTATTATCTCCTGCACTGCCTGAATCAGGAAAACTACGCAACATCGCAAAGACTTGGCGCATTTGATTTTGTCGTGCAGAAAAAAGAACAGGGACTTGTCCGGAAGATCGGCTTTTCCTATCATGACAAAGCACAGCTTCTGGATGAGATCCTGACCGCGCACCCAGAAGTGGAATTTGTCCAGCTCCAGATCAACTACCTCGACTGGGAAAATGCGGGCATTCAGTCAAGAAAATGCTATGAGGTTGCCCGAAAGCACGGTAAGGAAATTCTGGTCATGGAGCCGGTCAAGGGCGGAACGCTTGCCAAAGTGCCGCCTGCTGCCGATAAGCTCCTGCGTTCACGCGAACCGGAGCTTTCCATTCCCTCATGGGCGATCCGTTTTGCGGCAAGTCTGGAGGGCGTTTCCATGGTGCTCAGCGGCATGAGCAATCTCGAACAGCTCATGGACAATACCGCGTATATGCGCGATTTCAAGCCGCTTACCGCCGAGGAGACTGCACTGTGTATGCAGGTGACGGACATCATCAACGAGAAGATCGCCGTGCCCTGCACCGCCTGCCGCTACTGCGTGGAGGGCTGTCCGATGCAGATCGCGATCCCCGATTATTTCGAGCTGTACAACGCGGAATTGCAGGAGATCAAGAAAAATTTCACCGTGCAGGGGACGTACTACGATAATCTCATTCTCCAGAACGGCAAGGCATCGGACTGCATCGGCTGCGGTCAGTGTGAACAGCATTGCCCCCAGCATATCGACATCATTGATATGCTGAAAAAGGTAGCGGAGGCTTTTGAAGGATGACGCAGAAACTTACTCACACAAGCCCGCTGATCCGATACATGGGGCGTATTGCCCATCAGCCGGACGGCGCACATTTCTACTATGCCGGAAGCCTCGCACAGTTCCGGTTCACAGGCAGCCGTTTTGAGGCGGAGATCACGCACAAAAACGTGTGGGGCGTGCATTCGCTGACCTATGTCCTTGACGGCAGAGTGGGCAAGCTGCCCCTGCTGTACGCCAACGACGGGAAACGGATGCGGTATCTTCTCGCAGAACACCTTGATCCCGCGCAGGAGCACAGCCTGATCTTCTATAAGCAGGCGGATGCCAGTCACGCGCTGACCTTCCACGCAGCAGAAACGGACGGCACATTCCTGATGCCGCCCCCCGCGCCCGCACTGAAGCTGGAATTCTACGGCGACAGCGTGACCGCCGGTGTCTGCTGTGAGGCGGATGAATTCCTTGGCTGCGACGATCCTGCCGGTGCAAACTGCGTCTATGACAACGCGTGGTACAGCTACGCCATGCAGACCGCGCGTGCACTCGATGCGCAGTGCCACCTGATCGCACAGGGCGGCATTGCCGTCTATGACAGGACGGGATATTTTTACATTCCTGAAACCGTCGGCATGGAATCGGTCTATGACAAGCTCTGTTATTTTCCGGAGGCAGGCGAGCTGACGGATTGGGATTTTTCCCGATATACACCGGATTATCTTATTTTTGCCCTCGGTCAGAATGACAACCACGATCCGGCGCAGCCGCAGAGCTGCATCGACATTCACGATCCTGCTGTGCGTGCGCACTGGATGGATGGTTATGCAGGAATCGCGCGTTCCGTGCTCGATCGCTACGAGAAAAAGCCCGTCTGCATTTTCCTTCTGACCGTGCTCTGCCACGATCACGGATGGGATGAAGCGGCGCACGAAGTCAGCCGCCGTCTGGCAGGGGAGGGCTATGATGCCCATTATCTGCGCTTTACACGCTGCGGCAGTGCAACCAGCGGACATCCGCGCCGTGCCGAACAGAAGGAAATGGCGCAGGAGCTGACGGCATTCATCCGACAGCATCAAGAAATGAATGAAAGGTAGAATCACATGCCATTTTTACCCATATCCCGAAAAGAACTCGACGAACGCGGCATCACACAGCCGGATTTTATCTGCATCACCGGTGATGCCTATGTCGATCATCCGTCCTTCGGCATCGTCATCATTGCACGCATCTGTGAAAGCCTCGGCTTTTCTGTCGGCATGATCGCCCAGCCCGTGTCCGATGCTGATTTTTGCAGACTCGGTGCGCCGAAATACGCCTTTCTCGTCACCGGCGGCAACATCGACAGCATGGTGTCGAACTACACCGTTGCCGGCAAGAAACGCTTTGACGATGCCTACAGTGCCGGCGGCAGGGGAGGCAAGCGTCCCGACCGCGCCGTGACGGTCTACTG
Source organism: uncultured Ruminococcus sp. (assembly GCA_937901485.1). Lineage (GTDB taxonomy): Bacteria > Bacillota > Clostridia > Oscillospirales > Ruminococcaceae > UBA3855. The sequence continues at coordinate 177 of CALGTT010000465.1, read as the reverse complement.
CAAACGCCTGAAAAAGCTGTTTCCGGAAACAGAGATCGCCATCGGCGGACTGGAAGCCTCCCTGCGCCGTTTTGCCCATTATGATTACTGGGCGGACAAGGTGCTCCCCTCCGTGCTTGCCGACTGCGGCGCGGAACTCCTCATGTACGGCATGGGGGAGGGGACGATTACCGAGAT
>CALGTT010000464.1 GCA_937901485.1 uncultured Ruminococcus sp. | reverse complement strand
CCTCCTGTAAGTAAAATTTACTTTATTCATAAAAAAACCAAACCCCTGTCGACAGAAGTTTGGCATAATTAACATTAAAAATAAAGATATATTTTAATATTAATAGCACTCCGCCTATAGCACTCCGCCAAAGCGACAGTTGCACGGATATTATCCGTACACCCAAGAACAACCTTCCGGCAATTTTGCTCTTTCGGCGACTTTCCCTTTTGCCCAAAATCATAAAATGCCTGCTGAATGTTCTTGGGGATATCCACCACCACCGGACCGGGGCGACCGGAAACTGCCAGATAGAACGCTTCTTTGATGATACGCGGCAGATCGCGCGCATCCAGCACCAGATAGCTGTGCTTGACAAAGGGTTCAGCTGCACCTGTGATGTCCGCTTCCTGAAATACGTCGCCGCCGATCTGGTCGGTGGATACCTGTCCGGTGATGCACACCAGCGGAATGCTGTCCGCATAGGCAGTGGCGATCGCAGTCAGAAGATTGGTCGCGCCCGGACCTGATGTTGCAATGCAGACCGCAGGCTTGTTGGTGATACGCGCATAGCCGCTTGCAGCATGACCTGCATTGGCTTCATGACGCACGAGAACATGGTGAATATCAGAGGCATACAGGGCATCATAGAACGGGCAGATCGCCGCGCCGGGGTAACCGAATACCACCTTGATCCCTTCGTGAGCCAGACATTTTACCATCGCTTCAGCAGCTTTTATCATTGGGTTCACTCCATTTCATAGCTTTTGATGTTCCTATTATTATAGCATGTTTGAGATAATGTGTCAATATCTGAATCGTGTCGGAGTTGTGAACGTAGATGCAAAAATCAGTTTGCCAGCACTCTGCGCTTGAGCAATGCCAGATCAAAGCCGCTGATGCAGTCGTCACCGTCAAGATCACCGTTTTCCGCAGATTGCAGATCCCCTGCACAGAGCAGCCATTTCTGCATTGCGATCACATCCGCAGTATTCACCGCGCCGTCAAGCGTCACATCGCCCAAAGCAGAGCTTTCCCCGAACTGTGCCGTCAGCTCCATTGCCTCCTGAAGTGTTACTGTAATGCTCGTCTTACTGCTGTCCGCGCCCTGCCAGCCAGAAAAGCTGCTGCCTGCATCGGGCACGGCAGTCAGTGTGACAGGAGTACCTGCCGGATAGGTACATCTGCATCCGCCGGATACATCCGCCAGCGGAAGACCGTTGACCTTGATCGTACCTGCACCGCTGACACGCAGCGTGAGTGTGGTCATTGCTTCGGTGATCCCCAGATAACTGCGCATATGGTCGAGCGTGTAACTGCCGCGGTTTTCATAGAATCTGCTGATTTCCGTCAATGCATTTTCCACCTGTTTCTGATTTCCGGAAAGCAGTGTGTCATAATCGGAACGTCCGCCGCTGCCCCATCTGCAATAGCTGTCCGCGATGTAGGGAACATAGTCCGCACGGAACGTATCGAGCAGTGCATTTACGCGTTCCGGCGTAAACACGATATTGGCAAGGTCACAGTAGCGTGTCACGAACTGCATCCGGAACTCCTCGTTCCTGCAAAGATTTGCAAATGCACCTGCAATGAATTTGCTGTTGTTCTTCATCTTCGCAAAGCTGTCAAATGCAAAACCCTCCTTCCCCTGAAATCCGCCTGCGTCATAGGTCAGACCGGAGGTGTAGTCAAAATCAAATGTACCATAACGCCATTTGCCGTCCGAATAGGGATTCCCGTCGATCGCATCCCCTGTGTACCGCCATGCCACATAATTGTGATCCGGCCAGTCCCACATGCCGGTGTACAGGCACACCGCGAAATGGTCGATAAAGCTTGTCACATCCATGCGCTCAGTAACATATGCATAAGCCGCCGGATCGGTCATGTCCATGTTCATCGCATACCAGATCACATGGTCGTGATCCTCCTTGTCCGCATCCGTACCCTCCTCCAGCTCACCGTCCTTGAGGTAAACTACACTTTCCTCTGCAACACCGTAATTGCTCTGGAAATAATCATTGGAATAACGCTCTGTGATGTCGTAAAAGCCCCAGTATTCGCCGTTGATGAACACTGCGCATTTTTCACGGTCAAGCACAGCCATTTCTTCAAGCAGCTCCAGCGGTTCTTGTACGATATGGTCGCGCAGTTTGTCCTTATAGCTGATCGCACGCAAAGAGAAGGAATCGTAGCTTTTGATCGTCTTTCCGTCATCCGCCGCAGTATTGTCCTCCACCAGCTTATAATTAAGCTTCGTGTCGCCGTATTCTCCTCGCGCGTAAAAATTAAAGCTCTTGTGTGCCGCGTTCCTTGTGGATGCGCCCTTGATGCGCATTCCAAGATCCTGCGTGAATGCAGGTGCACCATTTTCAAACAATGTGACCTGCACCTCACGCTCCCATTCCTTGCCGCGGCTGAAGAAGTTTGCGATATTGTCCGAATCCCATTCGCTCTTACTCGGATTGTATGGATACTCCGGAAACAGTCCTGCCTTCCAGTCCAGATGCTGCTGACCGGCAACATAGATGCCCGTGTCCTTATCAAGCAGATGTTCGGGCTTTGTTACAATTGAAATGACTCTGATATCCTGATAATACGCGATCCTGTCCGCCGGAAGCACAAAATAGGTGTTTGATACCACATTGCTCCATTGCTCTCCGCTTTTCGATGCCGCACGGATGACCATCGCCTTTTCCACATTGTAGCCAGGCGCACGGTAATTGGTTTTGAGCGTGATCGACTGCGTGCTGTTCGACGCAAACTGGATCTTACTGAGCAGATTTTCCTGCGAAGAACGGTTTTGCATGGGAATGGGTGCTGTATATTTCTGCGCGGTCGCAGAGTTGGTCGGATCAGAACCGTCCGTGGTGTAGTAGATATCCGCAGAAGCCGTCAGCGTCAGTGTACCTGCTGCGGCTGCATCGTAGAAGCCTGACGGGAGCGAAAAGGCAGGGGCACTCACGGCTGCATAGTTCCGGCTTGCCGGAGATGGCTGCATCACTGCCCATTCCTCGGTTTCCGGAACACTGCCGAAGGTCATATCCTCCGAAAGCGCAGGAATGGTGATCTCCTGCACGATGCCGCCGGATGCATCGGAAAGCGTCAGGGAATCGCCGCTTTTGCTCAGTCCGAAGCCGGTGTGATATTCCTTGCCGATACTCTCCTGCTTGTTTGCAAATACGATCAGGTATTCGCCCGCGCCGATGGATGCTCCCTGCGGAAATGTCCACGGATTCTTGCTGTCCGCGATCGTCCAGCCTGACAGATCGACTGCCGCAGCGGATGCATTGTACAGCTCGATCCAGTCCGATGCTGTGCCGTAGCTGTCAAGC
>CALGTT010000463.1 GCA_937901485.1 uncultured Ruminococcus sp. | reverse complement strand
ATGTCATTGATGATGAAACACATAGCACAATGCTGTTAGCAGAAGAATATTAAACTTGTGGACAAGCCGTCTGGCTTGTCCATTTTCTATTTACGGAGGAATAAAAAATGAGCGAAGCCTTTATTTGCAGTCACTGCGGTGACAGATTTGACATTGAGGAAAGAAACTATTTTGATGGCTCAGAGCTTTGTGAGGATTGCTATGATGAAGAAGTTGTATCCTGTGAGCATTGCGGTACAAGAATGTGGGCAGATGATGTTGCTGATTCAGATTCAGATATGATCCTTTGTGAAGATTGTTTTCAGGATTATTATTGCTGTTGTTCAGATTGCGGTATAACTATTCACAATGATAATGCATATTACATTGACGATGATGAGGATTATCCTTATTGCTGCAACTGTTATGAACAGCATTGTTCACATGAGTTTATTCACAGCTATAGCTATAAACCTGATCCTATCTTCTATGGTGATGGAAACAGGTATTTTGGCGTAGAGCTTGAAATTGATGTTGGTGGTCAGGATGATTCTAATGCAGAAACGCTTACTGATATTGCCAACGCTAGTGATGATAAGCATATTTATATCAAACGTGATGGCAGCTTAAACGATGGTATGGAGATAGTTACACACCCTATGAGCCTTGAATATCACCTTAATGAAATGCCCTGGGAGGATGTAATGCACAAAGCGGTCAGAATGGGATATCTCTCACATAAAACCTCTACCTGCGGTTTACATATCCACGTTAATAAGACTACTTTCGGCAGTAATCACGAAGAACAGGATGAATGTATTTCAAGTTCTCTGGTGATGATCGATGTAATGATAAATATTCTGTTAAAAGGCGAAGGAGAAACTTACCGTGAATGTCTTGCTCAAATCAAAAAAACGGTGACAAGCAAAACAAAAAGATAATAGCAATGGAGATTTTTTTATTGCAAGTCCTGTTGCTATGTAAATCAAAAAATTTGAGTTATATATCACTATAGTGGAATAAGTCCACGATCAATATAAGCCTCGCCGGTTCTTCGGAATCGGCGGGGCTTTTTGTCTTTAAACTCTAAACTAAAAAGGAGGTTTTATGAGAGTTGAAAAGCGTGTTTTGAATGATGCCCTGCGGGTGCTGGGCAAGGTGGTGTGCCAGACTTCACCGGTGGAACTGTACCGGTCGGTGCGGTTCGTCGGTGATGAGAACGGTATCCGTGCTATGGCGACGGATGGAGTGGAAACGGTTTCGGTGATTCTGGATGCATTCGCTGAAACGGAGATCGACTTCTGTGTGCCGTTCAAGGAGCTGAAAGATCTGGTTAGGATGGGGCGTTCTGAAACGATCGAATTGACTGGAAAGTTTATTGAGTTTCCTGCATTTGAGGAACCGGATGCCGATGCGGTTTCAGCGATACTGCCAGTGAACTTTGGTGAACTGCTGACACAGGCGGCACCGATCGTTGACCGTACAGGATACCGGAGAGTACTGCATGGTATCAACCTTTCCAATGCAGGCGTGACTGCGACAGATGGTAAGCAGTTACTTCATCTGCCTTGCGTGCTGTCGCTGGCTAAAGATGTGACCATACCGTTTCCGTCAGCGTTGCTGGCTGCCAAAACTTCTGAAATGGGGGTGCTTCAGGTCTGGGACAAGTTCTTTCAGATCGAGATCGGCAACTTTTGTTGGCACGGTAAACTGTTGGAAGGTCAGTACCCCAACTGGCGTGGTGTAATTCCATCACCTGAAAGTCACGATTACAGTATCACCCTGCACGACACCGAAAAAGTGATCGCATGGGT
>CALGTT010000462.1 GCA_937901485.1 uncultured Ruminococcus sp. | reverse complement strand
TTGAAGGTTTCCAGAATGCTGCTGCCGAGGCTGCCTGCAAAAATACTCGGCTCGGTGGACATATCATATGTATATTCGCCGGGGAGTGCGCAGATTTCCACGATCTTGCCCTGGTCTACAATGATAACGCACTGACCGTCAGCAACTGCAATACCGCTGCCGTTGGTAATAATATTGTCACTGCCCTTTGTATTGGAAGAACGACCGGAGGTGCGCTTTCTGCCCTTTACCATCAGCACATCATCGGGCATTGCGTCACAAATAAAGAATTCCTTCCACTGATCCGCCATAACACTGCCGACTGCGCCAGTGAGTGCCTTAATAAGTCCCATATTGATTAACTCCTTTCAAGCGGCATAAGAATGCCATTTCGTTTTTCTGCGGACCGTGGCGAACGCCGCACTTTACCACAGAAAACCGTAGTATCTTTATTATAGCACATACAGATCATTTTGTCAATGGATTTTGTTTGAAACATACAAAAAGCCGCAGGCATATGCCGGCGGCTTAGGTTGTGTTGAAACTAAGTCTAACAACACATCTTTTCGACAAAATTTCACGCATCCTGCGCCCGAAAAGGTTTGACAGGCGACAGCCTGCCTGCACCTTTTCGCCTTGTCTGCATGAAATTTTCGCTCGAAAATCTGCGTATTATTTTAGTGTCAACACTCCCTAACAGAAAAAGTTGCAATCCCGCGTTGAAAACTCGCTTTACCGCATGTGCCCTATGCGCTTTGCGCAAGCGGCGCATCGCTGTTGAAAGGAATTGCTGTCCCCGCATTGCGGGGACTTATTTTAAGCAAAGGAGTACGGTATGATACAGGAACGTTTTACCCGGCAGATCGCGTTTCTGCTGGAGCTGGATAAACTGAAGAATATCTATCGGCAGACACTTGTCCTGCATGAGGACAGGGCGGAGAATGACGCGGAGCACAGCTTTCATCTGGCGATGATGGCTTGTATTCTGGCGGAACATGCCAACACGCCCGTGGACGTACTGCACACGATGAAGATGGTGCTGGTGCATGACGTGGTGGAAATTGATGCCGGTGACACCTATTGTTACGATGCCAAGGGCAACGAGGACAAGCGCGAGCGTGAACTGAAAGCGGCTGACCGGCTGTTTGCCCTGCTGCCGGAGGATCAGGCGGCTGAATTCCGCGCACTCTGGGAGGAATTCGAGGAAAAGGCAACCCCCGAAGCGAAATTTGCCAACGCCCTTGACCGCATCCAGCCGATGCTGCTCAATTACAAAAAGGGCGGCATTTCGTGGATGAAGCACGGCATCACCGAGGCACAGGTCACAAACCGCAATATTCCGACCGTTTCGGCAGGAAGTGACACGATCGGGGAGTTTGCAGAGGAAATTATCAAGGCTGCAAAAGATGCAGGCTATCTCAAATAGGAGGGATTACAGATGAAAGGAATCACAACCGGCTGCAAAGCCAACGTATCCACCATTGCAGCAGAGGACAAGCTTGCAGTTTCCGTCGGAAGCGGCGATCTGCGCGTATTTGCAACGCCCATGATGGCGGCGTTGATGGAAAAGGCTGCCTGCTGTGCGATCGAAGATTTTCTGGAGGAAGGCGAAACCACGGTCGGCACACAGCTGTGCATCGACCATTCCGCCGCAACACCGGAGGGAATGAAGGTCACTGCTGAGGCAGAGGTGACGGCGGTCAACGGCAGAGAGATCTGCTTCAATGTCCGCGCCTATGACGAAGCCGGAGAGATCGGCAGCGGCACGCACAAGCGTTTTGTGGTGCTTGCGGAGAAATTCCAGAGCAAGACGAACCAGAAAGGCAAGGCATGATGGAGATGCAAAGCGGCGATATGCCGAGAGAAATCGAGCGCAAGTACCTGATCGCGATGCCCGACCGCGTGAAGCTCCAGCTCATTCCGAACTGCAAGGTCACGCAGATCGAGCAGACATACCTCACCGATGACGGCGACGGGATGTGCCGGAGGGTGCGCAAGCGCGGCAATCCCCAAAGCGGCTGGCAGTACACGCTGACGAAAAAGAAGCATGTCGCATTTGGTGAGCGCATCGAGCTGGAGGAGGAGATCTCCCACGAACAGTACGAAGCATTCCTGAAAGAAGCTGCCCCCGACCGTCAGACCGTGCGCAAGGTTCGGCATGTGTTCACGTTCCGCAAGCAGGTGTTTGAGCTGGATGTGTACGCATTCAGCGATACCCTTGCGACGCTGGAGATCGAGCTGCCGAGCATCGACACGCCCGTGCTCCTGCCGTCCTTTATCGAGGTCATTGCGGATGTGACGGATGACCGGCGGTACAGCAACCACGCAATTTCGGAACGGCTGGCGTTTCCGGAGAGATAAACCAAATCCCCCCGCCATTTCCGGCAGGGGGCTTTTCGTTTAATCAAAATAGAAGATCTCCTCAAATTTCCGGTCAAGCGCAATGCACAGGATCAGCGCGAGCTTTGCTGTCGGCTGGTACTGTCCGGTTTCGATCGAGCTGATCGTGTTGCGCGATACACCCACCATTTTTGCCAGCTCCGCCTGTGAAAGCTTCTGCTCCGTCCGCAGCTCCTTCAGGCGGTTTTTCAGAATCAGTGCATCATTCATGTCATTCCACCATTTCTGTGATCTCTGCCATCTGCTCATCCGACCAGAGGGCGGGGCTGTCGTTGATCACGGTGGTGAGATGTACAGTTGACAGCAACAATGCCAGTATCGCTGTCAAAACTGCCAGCAATATGTGCATTTTTTGACGTAATCTGATTGCTTTTACTGTGTAACAAGCCGACTGCATTGCAACAATTACCGCCCATAAAGCAAAATTTGCACCTGCGCCATTGCTGAGCTGTACAAGATACAGAATGCCGCACAGAATTGCGCCTGTAATCGAAGCTGCGTTTCCAGCCTGCTTTTCGATCTCATATGCTACCAAATCCTTATTCTTGTTCTCCTGTCGGCTCATTGCCAGAATTTCTTCTCTTGTCATGATATGTTCCTCCTGTTTTGTAATTTTATTTCTGCCAAGTTTACTTGGCATTTAGTATGGTCTTATTATACCACTGCCAAGTGTACTTGTCAATCGTTTTGCCAAGTTTACTTTGCAAAACGTGAAAGTGCACAATAACATCTCAAAATATTTGTGTGATATTACAGATTTCATACAATGCTGCCGCTTTTTCTTTCGTCCTCTTGACAAATGTTTCTGCGTATGGTATACTATAACTGTACTAAGATAGATAATACACTTAACACGGAGGAATGGAGGAGACAGAAAGGAGGAAGTCATGTTTGACATTGATCTGATGAGCCGGACACCGATTTATGAACAGCTTTATAAAAAGGTGGTCGAGCTGATCCTCAAAGGCGTGCTCAATGAGCAGGACAAGCTGCCGAGCGTGCGCAGTCTGGCAACGGAGCTGAGTGTGAACCCGAACACGGTCGCAAAGGCGTACAATCTGCTGGAGCGTGACGGCATTATTTACTCCCTCGCGGGGCGCGGCAGCTTTGTGGCAAAGCCGGACAAACTGCTGGCACAGGAGCATATTCTGGAGAGCTTTGACAATTCCGTGCAGGAGGCACTGGAGATGGGCATTGCGCCGGAGACACTGACAGAGAGAATCGACAGTATTGTAAAAGAAAGAGAGAAGGAGGCAGGAGTATGATGAAATTAGAAGGGGCGGTCAAGAAATTCGGTAACTTTACCGCACTTGACGGCGTGGATCTGACGATCCCAAAGGGCACGGCATTCGGTCTGCTCGGCTCAAACGGCGCGGGCAAATCGACCATTCTGCGCCTGTTCAGCGGCATCTACAAGCAGGAGGCAGGCACAGTACAGATCGACGGCGAGCCTGTATTTGACAATGTTTCCGCAAAACAGAAGGTATTCTTCATCAACGATGAAACCATTCAGTTCGGCGGCTACACGCTCATGGAGCTGAAAAATTTCTACAAGCAGTTCTATCCGAGCTTTTCGGAGGAAATTTTCCAGAAGCTCCAGTCGGTCATTGATCTGCCGCTGAACAAGAAGATCAGCAAGTTTTCCAAGGGCATGAAGCGGCAGGCGATCGTGATCGTGGGGCTTGCGTGCTGTACGCCCTATCTGCTGCTGGACGAGGCGTTTGACGGACTCGATCCGACCATGCGCATCATCGTCAAGAAAATGGTGGTCGATGCAATGTGTGAGCGTGAGCTGACAGTGGTCATTTCCTCGCACAATCTCAAGGAGATCAACGAAATGTGCGATACGGCGGCACTGCTGCACAAGGGAAAGATCGTATTCAACCGTCAGCTCGACAGCTTCAAGGGCAGTGTTCACAAGATCCAGGCAGTCTTTGCCGACCGTGAGCGCGAATTCACGCGCGAGGACTTCAAGGATGTGCCGGAGATCCTGCATTTTGAGCGGACGCAGAGCATTTATCACATCATTGCCAAGGGTGACGAGGCGACCATCCGCAAGGCACTTGATCCCTACAAGCCCGTTGTGGCAGATATGATCCCTCTGTCACTCGAAGAAATCTTTATCTATGAACTGGAGGTGCTCGGCTATGACAGCAAGGTCTTTGATTAATTCGCCTGCGGTGAAAAATCTCGGCAGTACGGTCAGAGAAAACAAAAAGCTGATGATCGTCATCAGCATTCTGCATCTGCTGGGTATCCCGATGGGCAGCGTTGTGATGCTGGTGCAGCTCTGGCTGGATTCGCTGCAGCGTGACGAGCTTTACTATGCAGGCTATGTCGATCTGAGCGGCTATATGCTCGTTGCGGTGTTCTGTCTGGGGGCGGCACTGCTCTGCGGCATCGTTGCGGCAACCGGCGTATTTCAGGAGCTTTGGAAGAAAACCCGCGTGGACATGTCCTACGCGCTCCCCATGACCGGCTCACAGCGTTTCTTCAGCCAGTATCTTGCCGGAACGGTCGTTTACGCGCTCCCCTATCTGATCGGCTGTCTGCTCGGCTGGATCATCCTTCTGACGGGCGGCGCAGTGCTTGATTTTGACGCGCTGAACACAACGCGCGGGGAATATTTCAGCAGCCTGTTTGAATACTACACCATCGGCTCGATCGGCGCATTCCTGCTGATGATGCTCTACTACACGACCACCGTCCTGCTGACGGTCTGCTGCGGTACGCTGTTCGAGAGCATTTACACCACGCTCCTGCTCAACTGCCTTGTTCCCGGTACATTCGCGGCAGTGCTGGGAGTGATCTGCAGCAAACTGCAAGGTCTGAGCTTTGAGTATCTTTGGCAGCCCGTGGGCTACACCAGCCCCGCGGGCGGTCTGATCTACCTGATCTATCTGCTCTCGACCAGCGGAGAGATCGGCTACAGCTACCACGAGCTTTCGGCTTCGCAGGCAACTACACATGGCATGATCCCTGCCTTCATCCGCTGGACGCTGATCATGATCGTGCTGATCGCCGCAGTGCTCGTGCTTGCATGGCAGCTTTACAAGAAACGCCGTGCAGAAGCCATTGGTCAGCCCTTTGTCTACAAGCTGGCTTACTACATCATGCTCACACTTCTGACCGTGCTCATTCTCTGCCTGTCCGCGGTGGGTATGGAGACCGGTGCAATTCTCTTTGCAGGCATCGTTTACCTCATCATGGAAGTGGTGCGCAAGCGTGGATTCCGCCGCTTCTGGCTGTCCATCATCAGCTTTGTCTGCACAGCGGCACTGGTATTCGGTCTGTTTGCGGCTGTAACCGCAACGAAGCTGTTCGGCGCAGTCTACCGCATCCCGTCGGCAGCCACGGTATCCTCGGTCAAGCTCCGTTTCAATGATATGTTGAACGGCGACACCGTGGAGCTGGAGTACACCGACAAGGATGTCCTCCGCGCAGTGCAGGAGCTGCACAAGGATATCACAGCGGACATGAAGGAATACGGCAGCACGATCGAAGCTGTCAATACTATGATGGCGGAGGGCGATTACAAGTACCTTTCATTATCGACGGAACAGGAATATCCGTACACCTACCGCTATACCCTGCTCGATCCTGAGGAGATGATGAAGGATAAGTACAACGGTGCTTATCTGGACTATAGCCATTATATTGACTTTTCAGCAGATTTCTACAATTATGTGAACACACAATGGCTGGAGATCACCTATTACACCGTGACCGGTTCTACGGTTCACCGTGAATTTGACCTCAACCATGACCAGTACATCGAACTGCTGGATATCGTCTACGGCACGGAGCTGTATGCACAGATGTATGCGGACGCGTTCTATCAGCGTCTGATCAACTCCAACACCGAGTACGATGAAAACGGCAATCCCTATCTGATCAGCACAGGTGAGTTGTACCTGTACTATGGGGATGCGGAGTATTCTCTGTTTTTCCACAGCACAGAGGAGCTTTTCAAGCGTCTGCGTGATGCCTACTACAACGACCTGCTTGCGATTGATCCTGCGGAAACCGGCGGTGTTTATGCACACTGGAACTATGGAACGATCTGGAACTGCTGCACAGAAACCATTGCAGTTCTGGAAGAAATGGGCATGACTCCGTTCAATGCGGCAGAGAAGATCGGTTTTGCAGACAAGGAAAACCCGCTGCAATACTATATGGAAGAAGATATCTACACACAGCAGAAGACGCGTGTGCACATCCGGATCTATCGTCCGGAGGACATCCGGTTTGCGTCGGAAAGCGGACGCGGCATTGCAGGTGATACGGTCTATATCAAGAAGATTGCTGACTGCTATGAGGATGAATATTACGGCGCGAATACTTTCTCCATGCGTGAATTCTATCCGGATCTCTACGCGCTGATGGACGTACTCGTACAGGGCGAAGTCACGGAAAACTGCTGCATGGTTGCCATCAACGGCGAATGGTGGGCAGTACCGGAGGAACACAGCGACCTTGCAGAGAAGGTCATGGCGAATGAGGACCACTATGCAGCGTACAAATATCAGGATGGATTCAGAAAGCTGCTGGAGGATGAATACGGCGATGCACTGAATGGATTCGGCAATTGATCATTTCATAAAAAAGGATGTCCGCTGAAAATGGCGGACATCCTTATTTTTTATGTGAGAGAAGCGGTTATTCACCGCGTCCTGCCCGGATCGTTTCTTCAAGATCCTCCGGCAGCTCCTCCTTTTTCTCCTCGAAAATATTCTCCTGGAACACCCAGAGGCAGAAGTCAAACAGCTCGCTTTCCACATGCGCCAGATTCAGGATCGGATCTCCCGATACACGCAGCTGCGTGTGCTCCTCCTTGGTCAGCAGCAGGAAGTATTTCTCCTGTCCGGGCTGATCGTTGAACCAGTTTTCATTGCTCTGGTAAACATACGGACGGATGCCGTCCTCGTCGATCGTCACATTGCGGCATTTTACCTCGGAATCAGAAACCACCGTAAGTGCGTTTGCCTGCCAGAAGGTCGCATAGCCATAATCCAAGCCCCGCTCCTTCAGTGCATCCGCCAGACGGTAAAGCTCTGCATCCTTGTAACCGTTCGCCGGCATTTTCAGGATCGTGACTGCATTCATCGTGCAGACAATGACAACGGGGATCATCATGACTGCCGCAACGCGCTGAAGTTGCACGCGTCCCACTGCCCAGTGCACCACCGCAGCGGATACCAACGCCGCCATTGCCATGATCGGGGACAGCCGCCAGTTCGCGCTTGAAAGCATACCGCAGACATACCCCAGCATGATCAGTGCCGTCATGCACCAGTAGGTCAGGATCAGCAGGCGGAGCTTGCCGTCCTCGATGCGGGAGTAATTGCAAAGTCCCACCAGCGGCAGGATCAGCAGCACCAAACTCACAACGATCATCAGCAGGTTCACGATGCTCTTCGCGCTCAGAAGCGGATCATTATCCTCCGCCGTCACGCCAAGCAGACTGAACCAGTGTTCGGGGAATTTCTCCAGATGGAAGATCCACTCGCTCATACTGCTGAACGTGGAATGTGCTTCCGCATAGCTTGCATGGATGCCGTCTGAGAGCACCACGGTCAGGTAGTAGCCGAGTATCATGCCCGCGCCCATGATGACCAGCAGGCAGAGCGTCCGGCAGTTCTTGCGGCTGCACAGGGGCGTTTTCGCATCCAGAAAGCGTTCCAGAAATACCGCTGCCATTACAGGCAGTGCAAAGATGGTCATGGAGTTGAGCTGGTTCATGCAGGTCAGAACGAACCAGATGCCCAGCAGAATGTTCAGAAGCGGCAGGCGGCGTTTATTCTTCGGGGAAGCCGGCTGCCCGTCGGCATCCATCCATCGGAAGAGCATCCCAAGTCCCACAAAAAGGAACAGCACACCAATGCTGTAATAGATCGTGTGCCCCCAGAAGATCTCGCGCAGCTTCTCACTGCCCGAAAGCAGCATCAGCTCCGTGAACACGCCGAAGGAAACCCATTTCCACGACCAGCCCAGACCGCGCAGCAGCCAGATCAGGGCGGCGGTGAACAGCAGGAAGAAGATGAGCATTCCCAGCACATGCGTTGTCATGCTCACGCCGAACAGCGGAATGAGTGCGGTCATAATAAGGCTCGTGCTGAACGGCAGCAGGCACGCGTAGGAGAAATCCTTGTTGAACAGCTCCCCTGCGTCATAGGTCGCCTGCGCCCACATCAGGGTATCCGTGGTGTCGGAATGGAAGTGAGCACGGGACGGAAACCACACATAATAGGCAACGATCAGGATGGTTGCTGCAAGGAGCATCACCCAGCTGTAATCATACAGAAATTTCAGACAGTAACCCGATAGCTTATGAAAAAAGCCGGATGATTCCGGCTTTTCTGCTGTTTCAGGCTCCTGTGTTTCAGTTGTAAGCCTTTCTAATTCCATTATGCCTGCTCCTCTTTTGCAGTTTCGTGATACTCCTTTTCGGTATTGACATTCCAGATATTGGTCTTGTCCGATACACCGGAGAGGATGTTCTTCACTGCCTCAAACGAGGTTGCCATGGAGTGATCCATGTTATTGTAACGGTGCTGACCGTTTCTGCCGACGCAGTAGAGATTCTGGAATCTGTTGAGGAAGGCAATGAGGGTATCTATTTCTGCGTAAGTATCGAAATACGCCGGATATGCCTTCTTGATGCGCTCGCGGTGGGAATCGCGGATCACAGCATTCTGCGCGATCACACCCATGCTCTTCAGCTCCTTGATGGCGAAATCAATGCATTCCTGATCCTGCATATTCCAGAAGTCATCGCCCTCTGCGCAGAAGTATTCCAGACCGATCCAGACCTTGTGTTCGGGATCCTGCACCATGTAGGGTGACCAGTTGTTGAAGATCTGGATTCTGCCGAGCTTCACGCCCACATCCTGCACATAGATCCAGCAGTCGGGGACGATATTGCCGAGCGTCGGGATATTCGTTTCGTTCTTCAGCTCCAGCTTGTCCAGCAGCAGTCCCACGGTCACGAAGTCACGGTAGGGCAGACCTGCGGCAATTGCCGCTTCCTTTGCGGGGACATCATTCATGCCGGCAACGAGATCCTTAACGGGCATGGAGGAGATGAAAATATCGCCTTCTGCGGTCATTGTCTGACCGTCCTTTTCATAGACGATGCTCTGCACCTTTCCTGTGCCGTCCGTATTGATCTTTGTGACCTTTGCATTCATGATGATGCTGCCGCCGCGCTTCCGGAATTCCTCTGCCGTCAGCTCCCAGAGCTGACCGGGGCCGAATTTCGGGTAGTAGAATTCCTCGATCAGCGAGGTTTCCACCTTCTTTGTATCCTTCTTGCCGCCAATCTTGGAGAACATGTCGCGGATGACTGCCATGATGGACAGTCCCTTGACGCGCTGTGAGCCCCAGTCTGCGGAGATCTCACGCGGATGTCTGCCCCAGAGCTTTTCGGTGTAGCCCTCAAAGAACATGGAGTAGAGCTTCTTGCCGAAGCGGTTCATGTAGAAGTTTTCAAGGGATGTTTCAGGCTTTTTCGCCATTGTGCCTTTCAGATAGGAAAAGCCAGCGACCATTGTCGTGCCAAAGCCCATGTTCTTGATGGTATCCCATTTGAGGGATACGGGGTAATCGAAGAACTTATGCTTGTAGTAGATTCTGGATACTCTGTTTCTCACGAGCATAACTCTGTCGGTCTGCTCCGGATCAGGACCGCCCTCGGCGAGTTTCTTTTCTCTTTTCAGCTTGATGTCATCGAAGGACGGCTTGCCCTGACGGGGCATCATCTCCTGCCACCACTGCATCACGCGCTTGTCCTTGGAAAAGAATCTATGACCGCCGATATCCATACGGCTGCCGTTATGACGGACGGTCTTGGAGATGCCGCCGATGTCGCTGCTCTCCTCAAAGATCGTTACTTCATACTGCTCCGGTGCCTGTTTGAGCAATTCAAAGCCCGCTGTCAGACCTGCGGGGCCTGCACCGATAATGATTACTTTTTTCATCGTTTTCTCCTCAGCTTTACAAAACATGTTATAGAGCGTTTTCTCTCTCATTTACCAATGAATACATAAAAACATTATACACCATTCAGCGGCAGTTTGTCAAGTGAATTCGGGGTGTTTCTGCGTTTCACACCACAAATGGTAGATATTGATGCATTTTTTTAACACCGGCTATGCACAAAAATTCCCCCGCATCGGAAATGCGGGGGAAAATGGCTATTTACTTCACCGGAACGATCCAGCCGAACGGATCTTCCAGTCTGCCCCACTGGATGCCGGTCATGGTATCGTAGATCTTCTGGGAGATCGCGCCGATCTTGTTGCCGCCGATCTCCATGACCTTGTCGCCCCACTTGAGGTGACCAACCGGAGAGATAACTGCTGCCGTACCCGTGCCGAATACCTCCTGCAGCTTGCCCTCGTCATATGCCTTTGCCACTTCCTCAATGGTGATGCGGCGTTCGGACACCTTCAGTCCCCAGCTCTGGCAGAGCTGGATGACGGATTTTCTCGTAATACCGGGGAGGATCGAGCCTTGCAGCTGCGGTGTTACCACCTCGCCGTCGATGACGAAGAAAATATTCATCGCGCCGACTTCCTCGATGTACTTCTGCTCCACGCCGTCAAGCCACAGCACCTGAGAATAATTCTGCTTGTGTGCCTCGTCCTGACCGATCAGGGATGCCGCGTAGTTGCCGCCGGTCTTGACATAGCCCATACCGCCTCTTACCGCGCGGACATACTTTGTCTCAACATAGATGTTGACCGGATCAAGACCGCTTGCATAGTATGCGCCGGACGGGGAGAGGATGATGATGAACAGATAGTGATCGCCCGGACGAACGCCGAGGAACGGATCAACTGTGAAAATATACGGTCTGATGTACAGGGACGCGCCCTCGGAATGGGGAACCCAGTCCTTCTCCACCTTCAGCAGCTCCTGCAGACATTCCATGCAGAGATCCTCGTCGATCTCCGGAATGACCAGACGGCGGTTGGACTCATTCAGACGCTTGAAATTTTCCTCCGGACGGAACAGCTGGATGTCGCCGCTTTCCGTGCGGTATGCCTTCATGCCCTCGAATACGGTCTGACCGTAATGCAGGCACATTGCGGACGGGTAGAGAGAAATCGGGCCATAGGGCTTAATCACCGGATCATGCCAGCCCTGACCTGCGTCATAGGGCATTACCAGCATGTAATCGGTAAAGATCTTACCAAAACCGAGCTTGCTTTCATCTGCCGGCTTTTCTTTCAAAGTCGCAGCCTTTTCAAATTTGATTTCCATTTTCAAGACTCCTTTGCCGTTAATCAATGGTCGTATAGGACCGTTTCAGTTTTCCGCAAAAGCGATCGGCAAGCTTGAGTACCAGATACAGCGCACCGAAAAGTATGGTCAGCGTACACAGCAGCTTCATGCAATCTTTCATCTTTGTTACCTCCTGCATCATTACGGAATTTTCTTATCTCAGCGGCTTTCCGGAACTTATGCCCCTGCTGCCGCTTTATTCCTTTATTATAGCACATTCTCTTTCTGATTTCCATAGGCTGTTATATTTTTGGTGTTTTGCATAAAACATCCATCGAAAATTTGTGCAAATTGCAAGCTCAGTCAATCTCGCCAAGCAGCTCGCGCAGCTTCTGCATTTCCACATTCCTGAGCACGCATCTGCGTCCGCCCTCGGCACGGAAGCAGAACACGGCATTGCATTTGCCGAACCACCGCTGCCACGGGTACTGTGTGAGGGAAACGCTGACGATATGGTCGGTACGCGCGATGATGGTATGAAACGTAAAGCCCCTGCAATACCGCAGGCAGATACGGGAATCCGCGATGGTAACGCCGCTTGTCAGGAGCGCGGCGATCTGTATGAGGAGCTTCCAGACGATGGGGATCACGAGCATCAGGCGCAGAAAGCCGATGATGCCGCGCAGCTGCGGAAACAAAAGCCCCGGAATATATGCCGCCGGCAATACGGCGATCAATCCCATGACGGGTGCCCAGACATAGCCCCACCATGCCGTGCGCGGCACGCGGATGCGGTTGGGCTGGAGTGCAGCACCGGTGAACAGCAGGGGCAGGGTACTGCGGATCTCGCGCTGTGTCAGGATGGGCAGGCACACGGGGATCGTTCCGCGCTGGCTGCCATAGCCCGCACAGTTTACCGCAAGCGAAAAGACGCGGCTGAGCTTCATCAGGAGATTCTGGCGGATGTCCAGAAAATTGATCTTGTCAGTCCGAAGCCAGAAGCTGCGTCCGGTCAGGATGCCGCTGCGCACAAACAACAGGCAGTGGTCGGTCTGCATGGTGAATTTTCCATAGCGCAGGAGATTGTTCACAAAGGAGAGCAGCCACATTGACAGGATGAAGATCCCCACACTGACCGCCGCCGGAGGGATGCCCGAAAGCTGACGCGCGGCTTCATGGGAAACGGCATCGAACCGCTCTGCCAGCCCAAATTCCGCGATCAGGTCGCGTGCGATCCTGCCCCCCTGAAACCAGAATGCCGCCATATACAGCGCACCGGACAGGCTGCTGGAGAAGATCAGCGAAAAGAGCACGATGCGCATGGGGTGCACCTTGGTTCTCCCGCCGCATTTTTGTTAAGATCAATAACCTCTTTGCCGAGGCTTTTGCCATTGAGGAACAGCTCCGCATCCGCGCGGCGGATCAGCAGGCGCAGGTCATGCCCGCGGGAACTGCCGGCATTGGTATCGGCGCAGACATACATGCCCCCGAACGGCTTGAGCCAGAAGGGATATTCGAGTGTCAGCACGGAGAGCCGTTCAATCGGAAAGCAGCGGATCCGGCGGAAGATCACGCCCTCCTGCACACAGACGGCATTGCGGCGGATGGAAAAGCGGCGGCAGTGCCACTGCATCCAACCGAAACCGAGGATGCACAGCAGGGTGAGGATGTCAAACCACGCGCCGCGCAGCCAGCCTGCAAGTACTTCGGGCGATGCGTGGAGCGTCAGGGCACTGCGCAGCACCGGAAATGTCAGCAGCCAGATATTTTTGATGCTGTAGCGGATGATGCGCAGCGGATGCTCACGGTGCATGGTATACCCCCTTATGCCGCAGAAATTCCGTGATCTGCGTGCAGTCCTCCTGTCCGAGAAACGGGAGGAGCATTCTGCCGCCGCACAGGTGCAGGATAATGAAATGCAGTCCTCCCTTGCCGGAGAATGGGCAGTGGATGACCTGTACAAACTGGATGGTGCGGATGCTGAGGGACTGTTCACGGCGCAGGAAAATACCCGATTTTACGGTGATTTGTCCATTTGTCACGATACAGCGGATGCGGCGCAGGGCAAGCGGAAGCAGGACACCGCCGGACAGCACAGCGGCAAAGAGAACCGCAGCACAGACGCAGATCAGCGCGGCAGGAAAGCGGCGCAGAAAAATCCATGCGGCAAGGCAGAGCACACCTGCAATGAGCAGGAACAGGATTTGCAGGACATGTGCGGCATCGGGATCTGCGCGGTAAGTGGTCATGGGGCATCCTCCTTGTCATTTTTGGCAGTCGTACCTACATATATTATACAGCAACACGGTGAAAAATGCAGCGTTCTACAAAAGAAAGGGGAATCATGAGATGCTGGAAATCCTTACCTGCCTGCGTGACCTGCTCTGGGGCAATGGTCTGCTGCTCCTGCTGCTCGGAACGGGGGTGTTCTGCCTGTTTGCCGGAAGATGCAGTGCCTTCCGGAGCGTCCGTCTGCTGTTTCAGAAGCCGGAAACATCCGAAAAAAAGCACGGTATGTCCGCGTTTCAGGCATGTACTGCCTCCCTTGCGGCGGCAATGGGCACGGGCAACATCGCAGGCGTTGCAACTGCCCTGACGCTTGGCGGCGCGGGGGCAGTATTCTGGATGTGGGCGGCGGCACTGGTCGGCATGGCTCTGATCTACGCAGAAAACCTCCTCGGCTGCCGCTGCCGCACACGCGGCATCTGCGGTGCAATGGCGTATCTGCGCACGGGCAGTCCGACGCTTGCCGCGGCATTCGCGCTCTGCTGTGTACTGGCAAGCTTCGGCATGGGCAATATGACGCAGACCAACACCATGTCCCAGACACTTCACGCTGCCTTTGCCATGCCCGAAGCCCTCTCCGGCATCCTTGCCGCAGGACTGGCAGCCGCCGTGCTCCTTGGCGGCACAAAACGCATCGGGCAGTTCACACAGGCAGTGATCCCCCTGCTTTCGGCGGTCTACCTGCTTGCCGCGCTCTGGGTGATCGTTTCGCACCGTGAACATCTGGGAACGGCGTTTTCCGCGATTTTCCGCGATGCCTTCGGACTTTCGGAGGTCGGCGGCGGCATCAGCGGCGCGGCGGTGTCGGTCGGCATCCGGCGCGGTGTCTTTTCGAATGAAGCGGGACTGGGCAGCAGCAGTGTCCTGCACGGCGACGCGGACGGCACGCCCGAACAGCTCGGCGTTTACGGCATGTGCGAGGTGTTTCTGGACACCTTTCTCTGCTGTACGGTCACGGCACTTGCCGTACTCTGCACGGGCGTGCTCGATTCGGGCGCGGACGGCGGTGCACTGGTGCTGGAGGCATTCCGGTGCGGTATGGGCAGGGCGGCGGATTACTTCCTGCCGCCGGTGATCGCCCTGTTTGCGCTGTGCACGCTCATCGGCTGGGGCTACTGCGGCGGCACGGCGTTTTCCTATCTGACGGGCGGCAGATATGTGAAAGCCTTCCGGCTTTTGTTCTGCTTTGCGGCATTTCTCGGCGCAGTCATGGAGCTGGAGGTCGTCTGGACGCTTGCCGATATCGCAAACGCGGGCATGGCATACTGCAATCTGCCGGCACTGCTTGTTCTGTATCCGCAGGCGGTGCGCAAAAAGGAGGCATGAAGCAGTGCGCGTGCGCATATACTCTACCAAAAGCGAAGCTTCCGGCTTCGGACAAAACAAGGAGGTTATCTATGGAACTGAAAATGAACCGCGCGGTGATCGCCGCTGTCGAGCCGTCGGGAAGTCTGATGCAGGAGCAGAGCGTGGAGCTGGATTATGTCCTGCCGGATTACTATCCCGATGTCTGCAAGCTTGTCAAATGCATTGTAACGCCCGCCATTACCGGTGAGAGCATCATCGGGGGCAGGCTTTCCTATGAGCTGCGTGCGGATGTACGCATCCTCTATTGCAGTGAGGACAGCCACATTCTGCAATGCGTAACGCAGACGCTCCATTTCAGCAGAACCGCAGATCTGGGCATGTCCGGCGAGGACATCACGGCGGAACTTTGCCCTGTGACGGATTATGTCAACTGCCGTGCAGTCAGCCGCAGGCGGCTGGATGTGCGCGGTGCTGTGACTGTGCGCATCCGCACCCATGCACAGCGGCAGCAGGAGGCGATCTGCGATATTTCGGGCAAAAGCATTCAGCTGCGCCGTGTGCCCGTGCAGTATCCGGCAAAGCAGCTGCACACGGTCAGGGAGCTGTTCCTCTCGGAAGAGCTGGAGCTTGGCGCGGCAAAGCCCCCTGCTCTGCACATTGTCCGCTGTGAGGCGCGTCCGACGGAGGAGTCCCATAAGATCGTATCGGGAAAGCTCCTTGCACAGGGCAGTTTGCAGATCCATCTGCTCTATGCCTGCGAGAAGGACGGGGACGGCTGTCTGGAACCGATGTCATTCTCCATCCCCTACAGCCAGCTTGTGGAGCTGGAGGGCATGGAGGAAAGCGACCGGTGCAGCGTCCGCACAACGGTCGCAGTCTGTGAGATCAAACCGGTCACGGATGCCAGCGGTGATGTCCGCGTGCTTCGCTGTGAAGCGCAGCTCCGGCTTTCCTGCACGGCACTGCGCATGGCATCGGAATCCCTTGTCTGCGATGCTTTTTCCACTGAGCATCCGAGCCGCTGCACAACGGCAATGCTCTCTCCGGGCGGCATGTGCGAGGATTTTTCCGAGCTGCATGTCTGCACTGCCAAGCTCCCCTGCACGGACGGTGCGCCGGACTGCGTGTATGATGCATGGTGCGAGGTAAAGAACCTCACGGCACAGTGCGACAGAGATGCCGGAGAAGTACAGCTCACGGGAATGCTCTGCTGCTTCGCACTGATCCGTGAAGCGGGCGGAATGCCGCGGCTTCTTGAAAAGGAGGAATCCTTCGAGCATCATTTTGCCGTGCAGGACTTGGGGGAGCATGACACGGTACAGGCATATGCGGCGGCGGAAAGCTGTGCCTACACGCTCTCTGAACAGTCGGAAGTCTCCCTGAAAGCGGAGCTTCGTCTGGAGGGCAGCATCTGCCGGAACAGCAGCATTGCGGTGCTGACGGATTTTGAGGTGGATGAGGGCGCATCCCATCCGCGCGACTACGCGCTCAAGCTCTATTTCGGCAGGGCTGGCGAGGAGATCTGGGACATTGCACGCCGCTGTCATACAAGTGCCGCCGCGATCATGGAGGAAAATGAGCTGACGGAGGAAACACTCACAGAAAACGGAATGCTGCTGATCCCGATCGTACATCAATAAGCCTGACTGCGCCCTTGATAGGAGGAACACATGAAAGACATCTACAGCGACATTGCCCGGCGCACGGGCGGTGATATCTACATCGGCGTGGTCGGTCCGGTCCGCACCGGAAAATCCACGCTCATCAAGCGTTTTATGGAAACGCTCGTCATCCCCAACATTGAAAGCGGCTACAAAAAAGAACGTGCCGTGGACGAATTGCCCCAGTCCGCTGCCGGCAGGACGATCATGACCACCGAGCCGAAATTCATCCCCGAAGAAGCCGTTCCCGTCCATCTGGAGGGCGGCGCACAGTTCCGTGCGCGGATGATCGACTGTGTGGGCTACATCGTACCAAGCGCATTGGGCTACATCGAAAACGAAATGCCCCGCATGGTCATGACACCGTGGTTCGACGAGGAGATCCCGTTCAACATGGCGGCGGAGATCGGCACACAGAAGGTCATCAACGAGCACGCGACCATCGGTCTTGTGGTCACGACCGACGGCAGTATTTCGGATATTCCGCGCGAGGAATACGCCGAATGTGAGGAGCGCGTGATTTCGGAATTACAGGCACTGGGCAAGCCCTTTGTCGTACTGCTCAACTGTGTCGATCCGGACACGGAGGAGGCAAGGGCACTGGCAAGGGAGATGCAGGCGAGCTATGGCACTGCCGTACTGCCTGTGAGCTGTACACAGCTGACGGAGGAGGATATCCGCAGCATCCTCACTGCTTTATTATATGCATTCCCCATCCGCGAGGTGAATTTTGCAATGCCGGCGTGGATCTCGATGCTGGAAAAGGGGCATCCGGTCAAGCAGGAGGTGTTCTCGGTCATCCGTGAAGCCGCCGCAGAGCTTGCAACGGTACAGGATGCCGCAGAGCTTGCAAAGCCCATCTGTCAGTGCCCGCATATCCTCAGCGCACAGGCAAGCGGGATCGACCTCGGCACGGGCACGGTAACGATCAGCGTCACGCTTGACGGCAGTCTGTTCTTCCGCATTCTCAGCGAATCGACGGGGCTGGACATTGCCGACGAGGGCGAGCTGCTTGCCACGCTCAAGGAGCTGACGGCGGTGAGAAAAGCCTATGCGCGGCTCGAACCTGCACTGCGCGAGGTGGAGGCGACCGGCTACGGCATTGTCATGCCGGAGATGGAGGAGCTGCATCTGGAAGAACCGGAGATCATCCGGCAGGGCGGAAAATACGGTCTGCGCCTGAAAGCATCCGCGCCGTCGATCCACATGATGAAGGCGGGCATCAACACCACGGTCAGCCCCATTGTCGGCACGGAAAAGCAGAGCGAGGAGCTGGTGATGTACCTTTTGCAGGGCTTCGAGGAAGATCCCACAAAGATCTGGGAGTCCAATATCTTCGGCAAATCCCTCCACGAGCTGGTCAACGAGGGACTGCACAACAAGCTGTTCAAAATGCCTGCCGAAGCGCGGATGAAATTGCAGGAAACACTCGAACGCGTCATCAACGAGGGCTGCAGCGGGTTGATCTGCTTTATTTTATAATATCAATTCCCGGAACTGCAATAGAAAAAGCGGGACTCGGGGGCGCAGC
>CALGTT010000461.1 GCA_937901485.1 uncultured Ruminococcus sp. | reverse complement strand
CAGGACTATGCTGACAAGTTCGGCGTTTAGTTCTTCGCTGGTCAGAAGCCGTGGGGTACTAAGGTTGACATCATCATGCCTTGCGCAACTCAGAACGAAGTTGGCATGGCTGAGGCTGAGCAGATCGTGGCTAATGGCATCAAGTACTATGTAGAGGTTTCCAACATGCCCACAACCAATGAGGCTGTTGCATATCTGAAGGCAAACGGCGTGATCGTTGCTCCGTCCAAGGCTGTTAATGCCGGCGGCGTGGCAGTATCCGGTCTGGAAATGTCCCAGAACTCCATGCGTTACAACTGGACAGCTGAGGAAGTTGATGAGAAGCTCAAGGGCATCATGAAGAACATCTTCAAGTCCTCCGTTGATGCTGCGAAGGAATACGGCATGGAAAATGACCTCGTTGCAGGTGCTAACATCGCTGGTTTCCTGAAGGTTGCTGAGGCTATGAAGGCTCAGGGCTGTGTATAATCAGTAAAAACATACCTATTATAATATGTAAGGGCTGATGTGCTGTGCATCAGCCCTTTTGTCATCCGATCACCATCAGCGTTTCCGGAATGACCGCAAGGCGTGCCCCCGTATAATTGCACGCCGATGCCGCCATTGCCGTGACCGGACAGCCGCCGATCCTTGACGGCGCGGTCAGAAAACTGCTGCTGCCGCGGTAGAGCAGGAGTGCTGCGGTGCTGTGATCTGAAATATACGCCCAGTCGCTGATCGCCGGCGATCTCCAGACCGACGAGGTTCTGCGCATGACCTTGTAGGCATCACACCCCGACCAGATCCGTCCGACCTCGCTGCTTCCGAAATACAGTGCCATTTCTTCACCCCCTCAAAAAAGGAGCGAATAGCTGAAAAGTTGCACGTTTCAATGCAACCGCCGGAAAATATGGCGCAAATCTGAACAAAATGAAAAATCCCTTGACAATTCCTTGAAAAAGTTGTACAATAATGGTATCAATTTCTTAGAGAGGGGAAATTAACATGAAAAAAGCAATTGCATTCGTGACCAGTCTTGCACTGTGCGCAGCCGCTGCTGTCACTCCGGTGCAGAATCTGTTCACAGCTCCCGTTGAGGTGCAGGCAGCTGCAAACAGTGCCTACAACTACGGCGAAGCACTCCAGAAGTCCATGTTCTTCTACCAGGTTCAGCAGTGCGGTGTCCTGCCGGAATGGAACGAGGTAACATGGCGCGCTGACTGCATGACCAACGATCCCGTTCCGGGCGGCTGGTTCGATGCCGGCGACCACCTGAAATTCACCCTGACCAATGCCTATGCCGCAATGACGCTCGGCTGGGGTCTGATCCAGTACGGCGAGGGCGCAGAGAAGGCAGGCCAGACCGAGATGTACAAGAATCACCTCGAATATGTCCTCGATTATCTGGTAGCCTGCGACCGCGGCGATGAGATCGTGTACATGGTCGGTGAGGGCGGCTTCGACCACAAGTGGTGGGGCGCGTGTGAAATGTACATGTCCAAGTTTGAGCTGATGGAAGGTGAGACCGTCCGTCCTGCTTACACCTGTCAGGACAGCTGTATTCAGGGACAGATGGCAGCAGCTCTTGCACAGGGCTACATGATCTTCAAGGACTCCGAGCCTGCAAAGGCTGAGGGCTACCTGACTCATGCAAAGGATCTGTTCGAGCGTGCTGACAAGTGGCGTTCCATCGGTGATGATGCGGAGGAACATGCTTACTACAAGCCCTCCAGCTTCTATGATGACCTGTTCTTTGCAGCAAACTGGCTGTACATGGCAACGGGCGAGAAGTCCTATCTGGATCTCTGCGAGAGCGATTATATCCCGAATCTCGGCAAGGAATCCCAGTCCGATGAGCTGAAGTTCACATGGGGCTACTGCTGGGATGACGTACAGCAGGGCGGTACGCTCCTGTATGCAATGAATACCGGCGACGAAACATGGAAGACACAGTTCAAGAAGCATCTGGAATACTGGACGACCGGTTACGGCGGCAAGCAGATCTCCTACACTCCCGACGGTCTGCCGTGGCTGTTCCAGTGGGGTTCTCTGCGTCATGCTACCACCACCGCATTCCTTGCGTATGTGGCAGTTGACGAGCTGTTTGCAGATGATGCTGCACTGGCATCCAAGTACACAGATTTCGCGGACAACATCATGAACTATGCGTTCGGTGACAACGGTCTGGAGATGAGCTACATCGTCGGCATGGGCGACAAGTACCCGCAGGCATGGCATCACAGAACCTCCTCCGGTGCGTGGAATGACAAGTGGAGCAACATCGGTCAGACCGAGGGCGAGGATGCAAAGCCCCATGCACATGTGCTCTACGGCGCACTCTGCGGCGGTCCCGACCAGAAGGGCGCGTATTCCGATAAGATCGGCGATTATCAGTACACTGAGGTAGCCATCGACTACAACGCAGGCTATACCGCAGCCCTCTGCGCAATGGTAGAAAAGTACGGCGGTACATCCGATCCGGAATTCCCGCCGACAGAAACACCCAAGTGGACGGAATTCTTCATGCGCGCATCCATTAATCAGTCCGCTAAGAGCTATACTGAGGTCAAGGCATTTGCCATGAACCACTCCGCTTGGCCGGCAAGACAGGTAGAGAAGCTCAGCTACCGCTACTTCTTCGATATTTCTGAGCTGGAGGCAGCAGGTGCATCCATCGCGGATGTTACTGCACAGGTCAACTATGACCAGCACTCCGCAGACAAGGGCAAGATCAGCATTTCCCAGCCCGTACAGTATGACGGCAGCGTGTACTATGTTGAGCTGACCTTCGGTGACGGCTCCGTAGTTATGCCCACCGGTCAGTCCGAGCACCGCTCCGAGTGCCAGTTCCGTATCTCCATTCCGGATAACCTCGGCATTGAGTGGGATGCAACAAATGACTACTCCTTCCAGACGCTGACGACCGGCGGCGAGGATGCTATGGTCGATACCCCCTATATCACCATGTACGACGACGGCGTTCTGATCTGGGGTACTGAACCTGACGGTACAGAGGCAAAGCCCACAGAACCGACAGATCCCAAGCCCACAGAGCCGACCGATCCCCAGCCTACCACACCGAGCGAAGATGTGACCGATACAACTTCCGGCGGTGCAACGGATCTGCTCTATGGTGACGTTGACCTTAATGGTGAAGTGGAGCTTCTCGATGTCCTCACCCTGAACAGAAATCTTCTCGGTGTCGGCGGTGAGCTTTCCGAAAAGGCACGCGCACAGGCGGACGTTGACCTCGACGGCAAGCCCAGCGCAGTGGATTCCCTGAATATCCTCAAGTTTACGATCAAGATCGTGACTGAACTGCCCATCAAGTAAACTCATCTGATTTTACGCCCCGTTTCGACGGGGCGTTTTCATGCATAGAAGTGTTTTTTTAACATTTTTGTGCACTTGGCACAAAAACACCGCTTCCAGTTTAGAATATATTCCGAAAATGAAAAAAAGACTTTACTTTTTTGGTTAAATGTACTATAATTAACATGATAGGAAATGCAGGCAGTTATCGTGTTGTCAAAACTGCGGTGTTTCCGTCAGTACGAAAACTGCATCCGCAATGCACTGTCGGATGCAAAAAACCATTTATAATTTATGGGAGGGTAAAACATGCTGAAAACAAAGATCGGCAAGAAGCTCGCTGCAAGTGTTACCGCTATGGCAATGGTAGCAAGTGCATCCGCAGCTTCTATCACAACCCTGACAGCACATGCGCAGATGCTGGGTGAGGGTACATTTGAAGAGGGCGCAGGTCTGCCGTGGCACGTTTGTGAAAACGGTACAGGTTCTATGGCGTTCAACATCGACGGCGGCGTATACTCCATCCTGATCAAGAACCCCGGTGGTGCTTCCAACGGCGGTGAGGACAGATGGGACTGCCAGTTCCGTCACAGAGGTCTGACTCTGGAGTATGGTCAGACATATCGTCTGTGCTATTCCGTATACACCACAAACAGCGGTACTATGTATGCTAAGATCGGTGACATCACCAACGATGACTGCGAATACTGGCATAACAATGGTCAGCCTCTGAAGATGGAGTACAAGGAAGGCGCATCTCAGGCTGACGTTGAGGCTGCACTGAAGGCAGCTTCCCCGGATGGTGCTAAGGTTGAGTACTGGGAAGGCTGGGACAAGTGGAAGACTCAGACCATTTCCGCTAAGAAGTGGACAACATTTGCTTGGGAATTTGAAGTTGACAAGAGCAAGATGGAAAACCTGAATGGTAATTTCCCGGAGGCAAAGGGCACTGTAGAGTGGACATTCCACTTCGGCGGTGACGGTACTTACACACAGAATCCCTGCTTCCCTGAGAACACCATTCTGAAGTTCGATAACCTCTGCCTGATCGGCGGTCCTGATTATGTGCCGGAGGAGAAGGGCGAGCCTGTTGGCATTCAGACAAACCAGGTTGGTTACTTCACAAAGCTGAATAAGGAAGCTACTCTGTCCGTAGAAGAGGGCGATTCCGCAGCGAAGGAATTCACCGTATACAACGGCTCCGGTAAGGCTGTATACACAGGCACAACTTCCGGTTACAAGAAGGATGAAGCTTCCTGGACATATTCTCAGGTAATGGACTTCTCTGAGGTACAGGAAGAGGGCGAAGGCTTCTACATCGAGTGCGATGGCAAGAAGTCCCTGCCGTTTGCAATCGGTACAGATATCTATGATACTCTGGTAACTGATGCAATCAACTACTTCTATCTGAACCGTTCCGGTATTGCAATCGAGGAGTCCTCTGTTGCTAATGCTGGCCGCAACGATTCCAAGAAGGCTCTGACTCGTGATGCAGGTCACGCTAAGGACGAGGCTATGATCGCTGATGAGTGGGTATTCATCTACACAGAAGAGCCGACCTACTCCAAGACTAAGGACGTTACCGGCGGTTGGTATGACGCTGGTGACTATGGTAAGTACGTTGTAAACGGCGGTGTTTCTATGTGGACACTGGCTAACATGTACGAGCGTAACCTGTACAAGGGCGATGCTTCCAAGTGGAAGGATGGCAGCGGTACAGTTTACAACCTGCCGGAGACTGGCGACGGTACACCTGATATCCTCAACGAGCTGATGTGGGAAGCTGAGTTCTTCCTGAAGATGCAGCGCGAGGACGGCATGGTATACCACAAGATGCATGACTACAAGTGGACTGCTCTCGGTGTAATGCCTTATGCTGAGACTGATGATGAGAAGCTTCTGGCTGTACAGTTCCCGAAGCGTATTATCAAGCCCGCTACCTATGCAGCTACTCTGAACACTGCAGCAGCTCTCGCACAGCTCTCCAGACTGCTGAAGGAATACAATCCTACTAAGGCATCTGAGTACCTGGCAGCAGCTGAGAAGGCATATGCAGCAGCTAAGAAGGAATACACAGCAAAGTACAACGACATCTATGCAGATGTTGAAGGCGATCCGTCCAAGGATGATATGTTCGCTCCTCTGGATCAGAACAAGGGCGGCGGCCCCTACGGCGATACTCACATTGCTGACGAGTTCTACTGGGCAGCTTGCGAGCTGTACATCACAACTAAGGATACTGCTTACTACGATGATGTAAAGGCATATCCGGAGGCATTCGAAGTTCCGACACTGCTGTTCGGCGGTGAGAACAAGGGCTCCTTCACATCCTTCACTTGGGGTACTCTGGCTACTCTGGGTACAGCATCTCTCGCTATGAACCAGAGCGTTCTGACTGATGCTGAGGCTAAGAAGGTTGTTGAGCAGTTCCAGGCAGCTGGCGATACCTATCGCAAGCAGCAGGCTAACTCCCAGTATGGTACTCCTTACAAGGGTGTTGACTATGAGACAACTGTAACCAGAATCGACGGCGACAGCTACTTCGATGATACCTTCGTACTCGAGGGCGGTTATGAGTGGGGTTCCAACTCCATGGTTGTAAACAACGCTATCATCATGGGTCTGGCTTATGATGTAACTGGCGACGTTGACTACCTGAGCGGCGTAGCTGAGGCTATGGACTACATTCTGGGTAGAAACGCAAACGAGAATTCCTTCGTAACTGGCTACGGTGTAGAAGGTTATGTAACTGCTAATCCTCACCACAGATACTGGTGCCATGAGATGAAGTCTGACTGGCCTTGGGCTCCGTCTGGCTGTCTGTCCGGTGGTATGAACTCCAACATGAACGACCCGATGATCCAGGGTGCTGGTTATAAGATCGGCGAGCTCGCTCCGATGCTCTGCTACTACGATCAGGTTGACGCTTGGTCTGTAAACGAAATCACCATCAACTGGAACTCTCCTCTGGCATGGGCAGCATCCTTCATGTCCGACGAGGGCGATGCTGAGGGCGGTACTGTTCCGACAACTCCTACCACACCTACAACTCCTTCCACAGGTGATGTAACTTACGGTGACGTAAACTGCGACGGCGATGTAAACCTGCTCGACGTTCTGGCACTGAACAGAAACCTGCTGACCGGTGAAGCAATCACTGATCAGGGTAAGGTTAATGCAGACGTTGACCTCGATGGCAAGCCCACCGCTGTTGACGCTCTGAACATCCTGAAGTTCACAATCAACCTGGTTAAGGAATTCCCGATCAAGTAATTGATTCCTTGGAAAGCTTCTAACTGAATCACAAAAGCAGAGCAGCTTGCTGCTCTGCTTTTTATTTGACATAAAAATCGGAGGTCGTCCCGATCTCGCCCTCAAGTGTATATGTGATATGACAGCTCATGCCGTTTTCGTCCGAAGAATAGACGATTTTCCTGTCGAGAATCTGTATCCCCTGCAAAAAATTCTTCTCATACCGCACGATCCCTCCGTTGAGCGCGAGGCGGGTTTCATCCTCTGTTCGCGCCGTGATTGCAGTCTGTGTTTCTGTGAATGTGTGCTGCACGATCCCGAACGGAAGTGCTATCCCCAGAAAATAGAATGGTGTATCCTTTTCGCTCTTGCGATATTCGCTGAACCCGTGATTTCCCCCATTCATCGGTATTTTCAGCGAAAACAGACGGAAGAACCGACGCACATGCACCCGTCCGGTCCTGGAAGTTTCACTGACCGTAAAATATTCCGAAAGCTCCGCTTCTTTTTGGTAGATCCCCGTAATGCTGCAAATCGCGTGATGATAGGTGACATGGCCCTTTTCGTCCTCGTGTACACCGCTGACCAGCAGCTCGCCCTTTGCCACGCCATCCCCGATCATGCGCATAAGCTGTCCGCAGTGCACGCGCACATCCGTGATCTGTGCGTCGTACATGGACACGACATTGCAGGGCGTTCGTTCACTGAGCATGTCGATCTGTGGTTTACCTTCGGAGATTTCCACAACCAGACGGTTTCCGCTGCTGCGGATGCCCACCCATGTGATCTCTGGCACAGCAAGGCGAAGCGAACGCTCACAATGCGCGAAGTCAATGCTCCCGATCCAGACTCCCTCGGCAATGCCCTGCTCGGCAAGCACTGAACGGATTATCCCATCGGAAACAACGGAATTTCCGCGAATTTCAATGGTTGCTGCCGTGTTTGAAAAGTAGAACAGAATACCGCCGCAGAGCAGGATTCCCACGGGAATTCCTATGCGCAGTCTGTAACGCCGCGGAATTCGGCGCCGTCGCCGGTTTTCCCC
>CALGTT010000460.1 GCA_937901485.1 uncultured Ruminococcus sp. | reverse complement strand
ATTCTTTCCCTCGGCGGTGAGGTGCATTTTTCCGCAAAGCTCACCGGCTATACGCAGCGTGACGGCAGACTGACCGCTGTGCAGTATGTGCACAACGGCAGGGAATACGAAATTCCCACAGATCACGCCATTTTTGCTCTTGGACACAGCGCACGCGACACCATGCGCGCGCTTTTTGACAGGGGACTGCCCCTCACGCAGAAGCCCTTTGCAATGGGCGTGCGCATCGAGCATTTGCAGGCGGACATGGACCGCGTGCTCTACGGTGCATCCGCCGGACATCCGGCACTTGGCGCGGCAGACTACAAGCTTGCCGTGCATCTCCCGAACGGCAGAAGCCTGTACACATTCTGCATGTGCCCCGGCGGTGAGGTCGTTGCTGCCGCTTCCGAGGAGGGAATGCTTGCGGTCAACGGCATGAGCTGCTTTGCACGAAACGGCAGAAATGCCAATTCCGCGCTGCTTGTGGGACTTACGCCGGAGGATTTCGGCAGCGACCATCCCCTTGCCGGCATGGAGCTGCAAAGAAAACTCGAACGCGCCGCATTCATGGCAGGCGGCGGCGATTATGCCGCCCCCGTGATCCGTGTCGGAGATTTCCTCGCGCACCGCGAATCCGACTGTTTCGGCAAGGTCACGCCGACCTACATCCCGCGCACCGCGTTTGCATCCCCCGACCGGTATCTGCCCGATTTCATGTGCGAAACACTGCGTCTGGGCATCACGGCAACGGACAGAAAGCTGCGCGGCTTTGCCGATCCCGATGCCGTTCTGACGGGCGTGGAATCGCGCAGCTCATCCCCCGTGCGGATGCTCCGCAATGATGCATACCACAGCATTGCCGTGCACGGACTCCACCCCTGCGGCGAGGGTGCGGGCTATGCCGGCGGCATCACATCCGCCGCCGTGGACGGCATCCGCTGTGCCGAAGCGGTACTCAGAGAAACAGGAGGAACAGATCATGCATAATCTGACGGATATTGGCTATGTCAAGACCATACTGGAACGACACGGCTTTCATTTTTCAAAGGCACTCGGACAGAATTTCCTTATCAATCCCAGCGTCTGCCCGCGCATTGCAGAGATGGGCAATGCCGCCGGGGGCTTCGGCGTGCTGGAGATCGGCACGGGCGTGGGAACGCTGACTGCGGAGCTTGCCAGGCGTGCGGATAAGGTCGTAGCCGTGGAGCTGGACGACCGCCTGTTTCCGATTTTA
>CALGTT010000459.1 GCA_937901485.1 uncultured Ruminococcus sp. | reverse complement strand
CGGTGCAGTGGCAATTCCCGCAAGCCATATGCTGACGACGGGCGATATTGTCTATCGTGCCAATGCTGCAGACATCCGGACGATCATCTGTGCGGATGATGCGGCGCTTTGCAACAAGGTGCTCGATGCCTCCAAGCAGGCACCGGCTCTGACGAATCTGTTCACCGTCCGCCGCAGACACGGCGGTTTCCGTCAGCTTGACGCGCTTATTCAGGGCGAGCCGGAGACATTCCCGCGTGTGGAAACAAGGGTGAGCGAAGCGATCATTCTGTATTTCACCTCCGGTACGACCGGCTACCCGAAGGCAGTGGTGCACAACCATGTGTATCCGCTGGCGCATATCGTGACGGGCGTGTACTGGCATTGTGTGCAGGACAACCGACTGCACCTGACGGGAGCGGATACCGGCTGGGCGAAATCCTCGTGGGGCAAGATCTATGGGCAGTGGCTCGGCGGCAGTGCGATCATGGCGTATGATTATGATCGCTTTGATGCGGCGAAGATGATGGATGTGATCGAGAAATACCAGCTGACTACATTCTGTGCACCGCCCACACTCTATCGCCTGATGGCAAAGACGGGCATCCGCGGTGAGGCGTTTGCAACCGTCAAGCATGTAGCGACCGCGGGCGAGGCATTGCAGGAGGAGATCATCCGCCTGTTCCATGACTGCACGGGACTGGAGATCATGGAGGGCTTCGGACAGAGCGAAACCACGCTGATCATCGGCAATTTCGCAGGCGGCAAGCCCAAGCGCGGCTCCATGGGCAAGGCATCGCCGCTGTACCATGTGCGCCTTGTGGATGCGGACGGCAATGATGTACCGGTCGGCGAAACCGGCGAGATCGTCATTGATGCACGGGAACGCGTTCCGGAGGGACTCTGCCTCGGTTATGAGAACAATGACGAAGCCACCGCAAGATGCTGGAAGGACGGCATTTTCCACACCGGTGATACCGCCTACTGCGATGAGGACGGCTACTATTATTATGTCAGCCGCGTGGATGATGTCATCAAGTCCAGCGGCTACCGCATCGGACCGTTTGAGGTCGAGAGCGTACTGATCCAGCATCCCGCAGTTGTGGAATGCGCTGTAACGGGCGTACCGGACGAGGAGCGCGGCAATCTCATCAAGGCGACCGTCGTGCTGACTGCCGGTACAGAGCCGACACCGGAGCTTGCAGAGGAGCTGAAGGAATTTGTCAAGAACCGCACAGCTGCCTATAAGCGTCCGAGAATCATCGAATTTGCGGACGAACTGCCCAAAACGATCAGCGGCAAAATCAAGTATAATGTCATCCGTGAGAAGGATGCGAAGTAAAAGAATCCCCCTCAGTGCGAGGGGGATTTTGCTATATATGGGGATATTTATGAATCGTCAGCGGAGACTCGCCGCCCGCCCGCTTGTGCGCCAGCACAAAGGGCGAAATTGTCAGCGGAGACTCTCCGCCCGCTTGTGCGTCAGCACAAAGGGCGAAATCGTCAGCGGAGACCCTCCGCCCGCCCGCTTGTGCGTCAGCACAAAGGGCGAAATCGTCAGCGGAGACCCTCCGCC
>CALGTT010000458.1 GCA_937901485.1 uncultured Ruminococcus sp. | reverse complement strand
ACCTTCTCCAGAATTACATTGACGCGAACGGTAACTGGCACGGTGCATTGGAGGGCGAATCTGCGGACGAATACAAAAAACTGCGCACCTCCGAGGAGATCGAAGAAGCCTTCTATGCGCGGCGCGTGGGCTATGCCGAGATCGGAAGCCAGAACGAATTCAAGCCCTATCTCTACATCACCAGCGTCAGCGGCAGCTTTCTTGATAATATGCCCGTGTACATCACCGAGGGTACACTGCCGACAAATCATAAAGAGATCCTTCTGCCCGACCACCTTGCCCAGAATGGCAATGTGACCTATGCCGTGGGCGATACCCTCACGCTGGAGATCGGCAAGCGCATAAAGGACGGCGCAACGCTCTGGCAAAGACGACCGAACTACATTGCCGATGAAGCGGGCAGGGCGGAGGTGACGGACGAGATCCTCACCAACACTTACACACAGAGCTATACCGTGGTCGGCTTTTATGAGCGTCCGGATTTTGAGCCGATGACTGCTCCCGGCTATACTGCCATCACCGTGACCACAAGCGGTCTGCCGCAGGATGCGATCTACGATATCTACTTTCGCATGAAAGATCCCAAGGCAGTTTATGACTTTGTGGAGGATCACCGCCTTGACGCAAATCTGAACAGTGATGTGCTCCTGTTTTCCGGAGCTTCCCGTTTTGACAGTTTTTATTCCATGCTCTACGGTCTGGCTGCCATTATCATCGGACTGGTCATGTTCGGCTCAGTTTCCCTGATCTATAATGCCTTTGCAATTTCCGTTTCCGAGCGCACCAAGCAGTTCGGACTGCTCTCCTCGATCGGCGCGACTAAGAAGCAGCTGCGCCGCATGGTGTTCTTTGAGGGCTTTGCGGTCAGTCTGATCGGCATTCCTGCCGGCATCCTGCTGGGTGTTGCCGGCATCGGCATCACGCTTCATATCATTGGTGAGAAATTCCTCATCATGCTGGGCGGCAGAACGCCCATGCGCATCTGTGTGACACCGGCTGCGATTCTTGCTGCCTGTGCCGTGGCACTGCTCACCGTCATGATCTCCGCATGGATCCCCTCGCGCCGTGCCACACGCGTGACAGCGGTCGAAGCCATCCGGCAGAGCAATGACATCAAGGCGGAGAAGAAACCCATCCGCACCCCGAAGCTGATCTCCAAGCTGTTCGGACTGCCCGGAATGCTTGCGCACAAGCACTACAAGCGCAGTAAGAAGAAGTACCGCGCGACCGTTGTCAGCCTGTTCATGAGCATCGTGCTGTTCATCTCCGCTTCTGCCTTTACGGACTATCTGATCGAAGCAGGACGCGGCGGCTTCTCGACCTATGGCTTTGACATTGAATACACGCCCTCCGCGATGGAAATGCAGGGACGCAGCATCGGGGATTTCCTGACCATGCTCAGTGATACCGAACATGTGGAAAAGGCAGCCTACGCGAAGTACCGCATCATGTTTGCGGAAATGCCCAAAACCGACATTTCCGACGAGGCTCTTGCCAATGCTGATGCACTGTTCTTTCAGGATCAGACTGCTGCGGACCGTATGACTGTGGAGATTACCACCTGTTTCGTGGATGAAGAAACCTTCCGTGCACTTCTTGCAGAAAATGGTCTGTCCGAGGAAGAATACCTTGATCCGGAACACCCCCTTGCGCTTGCCTTCAATGCCGAGGCGATGTTTGATATGGAGCAGGAAAAATATGTGCAGATCGACCTCCTGCGCGATGCACAATCGACTGCCTATGTGCGTGTGCACAAAGAGATCGAGGGATATTATTATAGCAATTCCGATGTCAATGAAGCAGGGGAGAGCGTCTGCTGTTTTTATCAGAAATATGACGGCGGTGACATGCTGGAGATCCCCACTGCGGAATGCTGTACAGAATGCACGATGCAGTCCGGCTATCTTCTGACGGAGAAGCCCTTCTTCCTTGACCGCGGCAGTTTTATGACCTTCATCTATCCCAACAGCGCGAAAAGCACCATCTTTCCGGCAGATTTCAAGAGCATGGGAGAGGATGACGGCTCGTTCTTCCTCACCACACAGGATCACACTGCCTGCGCGGAGGCTCTGGAGAAAACACTGCTTGACCGGGGGCTTGACACAGCCATCACGGACTATGCCGCCTACGCCGAGGAGGATCGGAATATTGTCGCGATCATCAAGGTCTTTGCCTATGGCTTCATCGTGATCATTTCCCTCATCGCCGCCGCGAACGTGTTCAACACCATCTCCACGAACATTGCACTGCGCCGCCGCGAATTTGCGATGCTCCGTTCCATCGGCATGACCAACCGCGATTTCCGGCGCATGATGCATTATGAATGTCTGCTCTATGGCACAAAGGCTCTTGCACTTGGTCTGCCCGTGTCGTTCGGCGTGACCTACCTCATCCATAAAGCAGTCAATGAAGGCTATGCCGCAGACTTCCGTCTGCCGTGGAATGCCATTGCGATCGCTGTACTCAGTGTATTTGCTGTGGTGTTTGCAACCATGCTGTATTCTATGAGCAAGGTCAATCAGGAAAATACCATTGATGCACTGAAAAACGAAAACCTTTGATAAAAACACCCTCTCCGCCTTATGGAGAGGGTGTTCTGTTATGATTCATATCAGGATTTTTCATTCGCCAGAATTTCTTGAAAGGTTTTATGCAGTACCTTCGCCTGTGTCTCAGTGTCGATCTTGGCATAGAGAACTGCGTTGGACGCTGCGCGGAATTCCGAAATCAGCTCCTCATTTTCAAAATAAGGACTGACGACTTCCAGATGATCAATATGTTCGTTCATTTTCTCAAATGCCATGTACTGCATTCCTGAAAGCTGATCATGCTCCGATAAATAGTTCTGCGCCGCATTGCTCAGCGGAATGCCCTTTTCAATGCGCTGAAGCTCTGCCATCTGTGTGGAATTGAGCAGGAAGTCCAGCAGCATTGCAGCTTCCTCCGGATGATCCGTATTCCTGCTGATGGCATACATCGTTGCCGGTTTGGTATACCAGCCATCACCGATCTGTGCAGTGCCTGTGACAGGATAGTCTGCCACAACGTATTTGTACCCGTTTTTCACCGCACGGTCACAATAGCTTGAACCGTCACTCAGCCATGCCACGATCCCGGCATAAACACCGTCCTCCGGCGCAAGACGTTCAAAATATTCGACCTGCGGCATGACCTGTTCCTCGATCAGTCTGCAATAGAAATCCAGCATGATCTGTATTTCCTTCGGTGTAAAATTCAGTTCACCATCCATTGTCATGAACTTCCTGCCGCTGACCTGTTCAGCGTAGGCAGTAATGAAAAACCATGAGGATTTCGAAGTCATTGCGACAGGATAGACCTTGCCCTGCATCGCCTGTGCAGCCTTGAAGAAATCGTCCCAGGTCCGCGGGATCTCCAGCCCATAGGCATCATACAGCGTTTTGTTGATGTACACACTCTGCGTGTTCAGTGCGATCGGGATCGCATTGAGAAAACCGTTCTGTATACCGTAATTCAGTTCGTCTTCAGTGAAATTGGAAAGATCAATATACTCAGAAAGCGTCTGGATATCATA
Source organism: uncultured Ruminococcus sp. (assembly GCA_937901485.1). GTDB lineage: Bacteria > Bacillota > Clostridia > Oscillospirales > Ruminococcaceae > UBA3855. Next base: position 4,209 of record CALGTT010000458.1, on the reverse strand, counting down.
AAAACCCTCGCCATCCGGCGAATACTGTTCAAGCCATGCATAATTGATCTGCATTACATCCGCTTCCGTACCGGAAATCATCTGTACATCGCTGCGCGCCTGATACCCCGACCATTCCGAGTAGTTGCACTTCACTTTGATCTCAGGATGCAGCTCCTCAAACTGCTTGACCGCTTCGATCGTATATTCATTGCGCTGGTCATTGCCCCACCACGACAGGGAGATCTCGATCTGTTCCTCATGGGAGGTGATCATCGGCTGCTGTGAACAAGCGGTTGTAAACAGAAGTGCGGCAGAGAGTGCTGTCAAAAGAAATCTGTGTTTCATTCGCATTCCTCCGTATAAATCGTATAGGTGTCCTTACCCTTGCGCTTGGACTGATACAGTGCCTTGTCCGCACATTGGTACAGCTCTGTAAAGGAATTGCCATGCTGCGGGAAAAATGCAGCTCCGATACTTGCCGAGACTTTATACTTGCCGTCATCGCCCGTGTAATTATGACGGAAGGCTTCGCAGAGCTGACGGCATTTTTCGCCGGTGTATTCCACCGCTGTTTCAGGTGCAGCACTCGACGGCAGGTACAGCAGTACACAGAATTCGTCACCGCCGAGTCTGCCGAGGAAATCATCCGCACGGAAGACATTTTGCAGGATCTCACCCACACCGGCAAGAACCTTGTCGCCGTAGGCATGACCGAGCGTATCGTTCACCCCCTTGAAATTATCCACATCAATCAGAATGAGTGCATATTTCTCCGGTGCGTTCTGCAAATGAAATGCCCTGTCCGCGGATTCTTCAAAGGATCGCTTGTTCAGTACGCCTGTCAGCTGGTCGATATGCGCTTTTTTGTCAAGCACCGTGACCATGCGCTTGACGGGCGTAGAGATCCTGTGGGAGATCCATACACTGATGAGAAGTGCACCAAGTGCAGTAAGCAGACCAACAACTACGATGAAAAGCTGTATGTCCTTTTTCTCCTTCATAATGATCTGTGTCGGCATGGAACAGATCACACGCCAGTTGTCACCGCAGCTGTTGACATTGATCAGGTACTGGTCATCCATCGAGGTGGCAGAGGTCTGTGCACTGATCCTGTCAGCGATCGTTGCATCCAGCTTTGTTCCCGTTTCGCCATCCTGTGAGGAATAGATGACTATGTCATTTTCCTCCAGAAGCCGTACCGTCATATCTCCCATGCCGCCCGGATGCTCAAAGACCTCCTCAAGCTCCGTGGTATAGAAGGATGTGACCAGAACCGCGTTTTCATGGATCTGCTTGACATAGTAGATACGCTTGAAATCGCCGTTGTAGCCAGTCGCCCAGCCATCATGGGTACGGTTGCGGTTGATCATTGCCTCCAGATCCTCGTAGAGCCGATCGTCGAACAGCTCTATCGTACCATTGGACACCTTGCCTGCCACATGGTTATTCCTGTACACGATGCCAAAATCTACGAAGTTCTCCATGATACACAGGTCGAACAGCTTGTCAGAAATGATCTTTTCCGTGGAAAGTGCCTCGTATTGGTCGAGATCCGGATCGGTTGCATCATACTGGTAGACCTCTTCGGATACAAAGACCAATGCGCAGGTGGTTTCCATTTTGGAAAGGTAGCTGTTGATGTTCATCTTCATCTGCATCGTCAGCGCAGATGCCATCGTGCCGACCTTGTTTCGGAGCACATCGTCCGTCTTATTCATAACAAGCACGGAAAAGAAAATAATGACGAAAACAATAATGCTTGTGTACCCGATCACCATCGACTGCCGCAGCTGCAGAAGCTTCTGATCATTGTCGTTGTTCTTTTTTACATTCATGTTGCTTCCCCCCCTCAAAAAAGAACGATTATCAACATTATAGCATAATTTTACTCATAAAACAATGTTTTTCTGTGAATAATGCAAAAACGTCAATGAAATGCTATCATCAAGAAAATCCTGCCATGCGTTTGAGCAGAGCAAGGTCAAATGCATCTGTCATGCCGTCAGCATCAGCATCCAGATTGACATCGGAGGCGGCGCGGTTCAGAATATGATCGGATGCGTATTTCACCATACGCTGTGCATCAGCTGCATCATAAAAGGATGCACCCAGCTCCTGCGAATCCGTATTGCACGCAGAGAGCGCAGTTTCCGCCGTACCGTCATAGAAGTACAGGTCATAGCTTCCGGACTTTGTGGAGCTGAAAACCATGCGCCCGTCATGCAGGGGGAACGGATCGGAGCAGTTATATTCCGGACTGCAAAACGCCATCAGCTCCGGTGTACCGTCATTCAGACGTACAATGCTGTCATTGCGGCTGTCCGATGAATGCCAGCGTGTAAAATACAGCCCGCTGTCCGATGTCATCGGATAATAGGCATGGATGCCCGTTTCGGTGTAAAGGCACTCCGTTTTGCCTGTGTCCGGGAAAATCCGGCATATCGACGTTTCTCCGTTTCCGGACTGTGCATAGTAAATGGATCTGCCGTCCGGCGAAAAGCAGGGCATGGATTCCTCACCGCCGCCCTCGGTGAGCACAGTGATCTCCTGTGTGCGCAGATCAAGGAGCGCGAGATCGTAGACAAACCCGTCCGTTTCCTGACTCCAGTGACCGCGCTTGAACACGATCTGCTGACCGTCCGGCGAGAACTTCGGATCTTCATTCCGGAAACCGCTGTTTTTCGTGAGATTGTCAAGCTTCCGGCTGATCGTGTTGTACCGGAAAATATCCCATTCATCCGCAATGGGATCAATTGCCATGAACGTGATGTCATAGCAATGACTTCCGAAATCGCCGTTCATGGCATGGACAAAGGAGCTGTCCGTCAGCTCCATGCGTTCCCCCGTGCGCAGATCGCAGAGGTGCAGTCGGCTGTCCATTGCCTCATATGCAGAATAATCATGCCAGAGAAGCTGACCGCACTGCGGAAGCATCGCCGCACCTGTTGCGAGAGCTGCGGCAAGAGCAATGTATTGCATGAAAATCATCCTTTCCCATGTTTTTGTACATTATACCATTGAATACAGGAATCTGTCAAGCATTTTCTGTGCAAAGCGTTCGGAAATGGTTGACGGAAACGAAATTTCGTTGTATAATGTAAGTAATTGTTTCAGAAAGGAGTGACAGCATTCCCCGACTGCTGTCCACATAACATTATGCTGAATTGTATTCTCGGCGGATGCGGTACCGGAAAATCCACACGCCTGACCGAACGGATGCAGCAGGACATTGCTGCTGGCAGAAACGTCCTTGTGCTTGTGCCGGAGCAGTTTTCCTTTGAGGAGGAAAAGCGGCTTTACAAGGCACTCGGCGCGGCTGCCTTCAACCGACTGCAGACATGCAGCTTTGCCACACTTTCACACAGCATTTTTAAGGAATGCGGCGAAAACCTGCGCACGGCTGCCTATGCCAGCGACCACGAAAAGCTTGTGTTCCTCTATCAGGCGGTGCGCACTACTGCCGCACGCGGTGACCTGCAGGTGCTTGCACGCCGCAGCAATTCTGCCGATTTCATTGACAGAATGCTTGCGCTCATCGTCAAGCTCCGCAAAGCAGGCGTAACTGCCGAAAAGCTCCAAGCGGCATCCAACGCCCTGCCGGAACGTCTGCGCGAAAAGACCGCGGACATTTCGGTGATCCTGCTCGAATACGAACGCATCCTGCTTGCACACGGGCTGTATGACAGCCTGACCGACCTTGCGGAGGCAGCTCTGCGTGCCAATGTGCACGGCTATTTCAAGGGCAGACATATCTACATCGACGAGTTCGACAGCTTCACGGGCGACCAGTATGACATGCTTGATGTCATGCTTTCTCAGGCAGAGGATATGACCGCCGCCATCCGTACGGATGAGCCGGATGCCAGACTTTCTCCCATTTTTGAGGGCGGCAACCGTACCTACCGTGCACTCCTGCACATGGCAGGGGAGAAGCATATTGCCGTGCTGTCCTCGCTGCACGATCTGAACCAGGCGCTTTATTTTGGCGATAAGTTCTTTTTCCTGAAGGACGGTGTGGTAAAGTACGCCGGCGGAAAAGAGATCGTCACCGAAGAAGTGATCCGGGATATTTTTGATATCGATGTGAAGATCGTCATGCTCGACGGTCAAAAAGTGATTTTAGGAGGATACCACAATGAACGCTAAAAAAATCCTTGCAGCCCTGCTGGCTGCAGCTCTGCTCTTCGGCTTGTGTGCCTGCGGCATTCAGCAGGAAGCACCTGATGC
>CALGTT010000457.1 GCA_937901485.1 uncultured Ruminococcus sp. | reverse complement strand
CCCCCTGCCACTGTGACCAGTGCCAGAATGATCTGTGTTACTTCCATAGCGTTTTTCCTTTCGCAGCTGTCATTATTTCGCAGGTTTTCACCATGCGAGCTGGTATATGTTAATTGTAATGGAAAAATGTTAAATTTACCTTAATCCTTATGTTAAATCTATGTTAAATGCGGCGCGGGCGCGGCAACCGCGCTGTTGGACGCGTTTGGGAGCGAAGTGATAACGGAGGCTTACTGTTTCGCGAGCAAGGTTTTTCAACCGCATGGCGCTTGCTGCGCAGAGCGTCATCGCTGTTGGAAACAAAGAGAACGATGCCCAAGCACCGTCCTCTGCAAATGTTATCTTACAAATTCTACGATCGTACCGGTATAGCCGCTGCCGGCTGCACTTGCGTACCGGAGGATATTGGCGGCATCTCTGGAATTGACCAGACCGTCCGCGTTCAGATCCATGCGGTCGGTCACATCCTGCACGCCCTGTGCGATCCCTGCGCTGATCTGTGCGGCATAGGTCAGGAGCGCAGAGGCATCTGCGGCATCCACTGTGCCGTCCTTACCGTAATCTCCGGCATTCTCCCAGCAATAGGCGGTGCGGTAGGATGCGGTATCGCGTTCCGGAAGGAAGTCGTGCTTGGGCAGCATAAGCATACAGCCGTCCTTGAATTTCGGGAAAAGCGTCTGTGCCATCGTTTCGGCATACTGCAATGCTTCATAATCGCCCGCTGCGCCCGTCTGCCAGGATGTGTAAAAGTCCATTGCCGCCTGATAGGTTTCATCCGCGGCAAGGCGTTCGAGGGTTTCCGGCAGGATCGCGCCGCCTGCAAGCAGGGGCATGAATTCGCCTGCCCACTGCACATAGCCATCCACAAGGCATTCCAGCTCGCCTGCGTAGGTGATGCAGGGGTTTTCCAGCATCAGCTGCTTACCGCACTGTGCAAATACGGGCACGGGGGCACAGTCCACATGCAGATCCGGATACACCTGATAACAGCGTACACCATCGCAGCCGATCGCGGACGGTACAAAATCCAGCTCCGTCAGCGTCCAGTCATACCATTCGGAATCGGGCAGTGTTCCGAGGTGCTCCGCAGTCAGCTCCGTGCCGTCGGTGATGACCAGAAAGCCCTGCATCCGGAATCCCAGATCTTCACAGAATGCTCTGCCGTCCGCAGTTTCTGTGTAGCTGTAATTCGGGAATACATTCCATGCGGCTTCCTCCATGGACACGGCAGATACGGAAAGTGCCGGGATCTGGGCAAGACAGAGGAGCGCGGTACATGCACTGAGTAATCTTTTTTTCATAATCATCATCCTTTCTATTGGGCAGATGTATAAATCCCCCCTATATTTTTATTATAATATATTCTTCATATTCTGTCAATTGCCGGTATATACAAAATCAAACAATGGTTTTTGGCGAATGTGCCGGAATGGGAAGAATCCTGCACAAAACGGAATACGAAATACTCCCCCAAGCCTTTCGCCTGAGGGAGTATTCCTATGTCGATGGGTGAAAAATGTCTTACTGACACTCCTGCATTACAGGAAGCTGTAGATCGGGCCTTCATAGCTGGACTTGCCGAACGCCAGAATCAGCAGTGTGATGGGCATGAAGAACAGATTCAGAATGCCGAAGCCGATTCCCTTACCGTAAACCTGCGCAAGACGAACGTAGAACATGAGTGATACGATCGTACCCAGGATCGGAACGAGACAGAGCAGGAACTTCCAGCCGTTGTCGTACACGATCTTGAACATTATGTAGGTGTTGTAGAACGGGATCAGAGACTTCCAGCCTGCTTCACCAGCCTTTGTGAACAGAACCCAGTATGCCACGATCGACAGAATGCCGATGAAAAAGCTTGCCACGGATATGATCGAGGTAACCCCCTCGATTGCAGCGAGCAGCTCCGCTTCACTTCCGGTGTACATCGTTGTTTCCATGATTTTCCCTCCTTTTCATGATTGTCCATCAGAACCTGTTGTTTCGGATGGTTGATTCATTATACCCTATTTTTCGAGTTTTGTCAATGCTTTTTTCACAAATTCTACTCATTTTTTTAAAAAATGCAACTTTTTTCATTCACAATCATTGCTTTGACAGAATTTCAGTTTGATTCATCGCTACTCTTGTACATTGTGCACAAAGTATGGAAAGGATTTTCTAAGTATATCGGGAAGAAAAGGGGCTTGCCAATTAGAGAAAAGTATGGTATAATGAAAGTGGTATTCTGTCCGATGTGGACGGGCAGGAGAAAAGGGCGATTGCCCGAAACGATACAATATACATATAAAAAGGAGTTAAAGCTATGAAGTTCGGATACTTTGACGATACCAATAAGGAATACGTCATCAATTCCCCCAGAACTCCCTATCCGTGGATCAACTATCTCGGTACACAGGCGTTCTTCTCTCTGATTTCCAACACCGCCGGCGGTTACAGTTTCTATAAGGATGCTCGTCTGCGCAGAATCACTCGTTATCGCTACAACAACGTTCCGATTGATATGGGCGGACGTTATTTCTATATCAACGACAACGGCACAGTATGGAATCCCGGCTGGTCCCCTGTCAAGACAGAGCTGGACAGCTACGAGTGCCGCCACGGTATGGGCTACACCATTATTACCGGTAAGAAGAATGACCTCAAGGCACAGGTAACATTCTTCGTTCCGCAGAATTATGACGGCGAAGTACAGCAGGTTGTTCTGACAAACGAGGGCACAGAGGCAAAGAGCTTCTCCCTGTTCTCTTTTGCAGAATGGTGTCTGTGGGATGCGCAGGATGACTGCACCAACTTCCAGAGAAACTTCTCCACAGGTCGTGTAGAGGTTGTTGGTTCTACCATCTACCACAAGACAGAATACAGAGACAGACGCGATCACTTCGCATTCTATACAGTCAACGACAGCATTGACGGCTACGATACCGACAGAGATTCCTTTATCGGTCTGTACAACGGCTTCCATGATCCGCAGGCTGTTATGGCAGATCAGCCGGCAAATTCCTTTGCTGACGGCTGGGCACCGATTGCTTCTCATTATAAGAAGATCACACTCGCTCCGGGCGAATCCAAGACTCTGGTATTCGTTCTGGGTTATGTGGAAATGCCGGTTGACAAGAAGTTTGAGGCTGACGGCGTGACCATCAACAAGGAAAAGGCTCTGGCAATGATCGACAAGTACAACACACCTGAAAAGGTTGCTGCAGGTCTTGCTGAGCTGAAGGCTGCATGGGATAAGCTGCTGGGCATCCTGAATGTCAACACACCGGACGACAAGGTTGACCGTATGGTGAACATCTGGAACCAGTACCAGTGCATGGTAACATTCAACCTGTCCCGTTCCGCATCCTACTTTGAGAGCGGTATCGGCAGAGGCATGGGCTTCCGTGACTCCAACCAGGATATTCTGGGCTTCGTTCACCAGATCCCGGACAGAGCAAGAGAGCGTATCATTGATATTGCATCCACACAGCTTCCGGACGGCGGCTGCTACCATCAGTACCAGCCCCTGACCAAGAAGGGCAACTCCGACATCGGCGGCGACTTCTCCGACGATCCGCTGTGGATGATCCTTTCCGTTTCCGCATACATCAAGGAAACAGGCGACTGGAGCATTCTGGATGAGATGGTACCCTATGACAACGACATGGACAAGGCACAGCCGATGCTCGACCATCTGAAGGTATCCTTCTACAAGATCGTGAACAACCTCGGCCCGCACAACCTGCCGCTGGCAATGCGTGCTGACTGGAATGACTGCATCAACCTGTCCTGCTACTCCGACACACCCGGCGAGAGCTTCCAGACCTTTACAAATCCGAAGTTCGCAGCTGAGGGCGGCTATTCCAAGGTTGCTGAGTCCGTTATGGTAGCAACACTGTTCACCTATGCAGGTCCGAACTATGTAGCAATCCTGAAGCATCTGGGCAAGGATGACGAGGCTGCTGCTGCACAGGCAGAGATCGACAAGATGAAGGCAAATGTTATGGAACACGCATTCGACGGCGACTGGTTCCTGCGTGCATACGATTCCACCGGTGCAAAGATGGGCTCTAAGGAGTGCGAGGAAGGCAAGATCTTCATCGAACCGCAGGGCTTTGCAGTAATGTCCGAGATCGGTAAAGAAGAGGGCGCAGACATCAAGACGCTTGATTCCATCGACAAGTACCTCAACACCAAGTATGGTCTGGTACTGAACAATCCTGCATACAGCAAGTACTACATCCAGTACGGTGAAATTTCCACCTATCCGGGCGGTTACAAGGAGAACGCAGGTATCTTCACACATAACAATGCTTGGATCATCTGCGCAGAGGCATATGCCGGCAGAGGTGACAAGGCATTTGAGTACTACAGCAAGATCGCTCCGGCATTCAACGAGGACATTTCCGAGCTGCACAAGACTGAGCCGTATGTATACGGTCAGATGATCGCAGGTAAGGATGCAAGCCGTTTCGGTGAGGGCAAGAATTCCTGGCTGACCGGTACAGCTGCATGGAACATGGTTGCAATTTCCCAGTACATTCTGGGTATTGCCGCTGATTTCGACGGTCTGAAAATTGATCCGTCCATTCCGGCTGCATGGGACGGCTTCACAGCAACACGTCAGTTCCGCGGTGCGACCTACAATATCAAGGTGGAGAACCCGAACCACGTTTGCAAGGGCGTTGTATCCATGACTGTTGACGGCGAGGCTGTTGCAGGCAACGTGATCCCTGTAAAGGATGGCGGCGTACACGAGGTAGTCGTAGTTCTCGGCTAAGCGCGGGCGCGGCAACCGCGCTGTTGGACGCGCTTGGGAGCGAACCTGTAAGGGGAAGTTTCTGTTTCGCGAGCAAGGTTTCTGAACCGCAATGTGCCTTTGCCTGCGGCAAACGGCACAAAGCTGCTGATAAGAATAGAGAGAGGACGGTGCGTTCTGCACCGTCCTTTTTTTGCACGGTCGTTCTATTCCCCGTCCCATGTGCATACACTTCCCACAGAACACCAATGGATGGAGGGACTGCGATGCAGGAACAGATTTCAGATCTTTCGCGCCGCTACCGTGAGGAAATGCTGCGCATGTATGGGAAGCGTACCGATGAGCCGCAGGGCGAGCCGGAGATTTCCACAACTGAACCGGAAATTGTGGAAAGTCAGCCGGACGCGCCAATGCCGGAACTGCCGCCGGAGGAAACGATGCCGCCGGAAATGCTCATTGAACCGGAGGATAACCCCGATTTTACGGGGCAGGACGGGGATTATCAGGACAGGATCGAAACGCCGTTTCCGGAGATGTACGAAGAACCGGTGCTCCCCGACTACATCAAAAACGGCACGCCGCCCGTGATCGAGCCGGCGGCGGCGGAGGAGCTGCGCGATCTGACAGGTGTGGGGCGCATCCGTGTTGCCGCACAGACGGGGGAGGGCGCGTTTCCGGTCGCGGATGCGCAGGTGTCCATACTTGTGCGCCGCAATGGGCGTGAGGAGCTTGCCTATCTTCTGCGCACGGATGAAAGCGGCGAAACGCCGACGGTTTCCCTGCCTGCGCCGCCTGCGTCGGAATCCCAGCAGCCGGGGAATGCACAGCCGTTCACGACCGCGGACATCCGCATATTCGCAAACGGCTATTTCCGCGCGGAAATGCGCAGTGTTCCGGTCTTTGCAGGCGTGACCTCGCTCCAGACCTTTCAGCTCATTCCGCTGCCCGTGCTCATGCACGAGGACATGGAAACGCTGGTGAACACATCCGAATCCCCCGATCTGTAAAGGAGGTGCAGTATGCTGACCGGAGAACCGTTTATTCCGCAGAACATCACCGTGCACCTCGGTGCGCCGGATGCCAATGCCGCCAATGTGACTGTGAGCTTTCCCGACTATGTGAAGAATGTCGCGTCCAGCGAGATCTACCCCACATGGCCGGAAAGCTCTCTGCGTGCGAATATTTACGCGATCACGACCTTTGCGCTCAACCGCATCTACACGGAATGGTATCGTTCGCGCGGCTATGATTTTGACATTACCGCCTCCACCCAGTACGACCAGAAATTCATTGAGGGGCGTGAGGTGTTTGAAAATATCGGGCGGCTTGTTGATGAGCTGTTCGACGACTACATCCGCCGTGAGGGGGCAGTCGAGCCGCTGTTTGCGGCATTCTGCAACGGTACGACCGTGACATGCAGCGGACTGTCCCAATGGGGCACGGTTGACCTTGCCAGACAGGGCTACATCCCCTATGACATCCTGCGCTATTACTATGGAGATGATATTAATATCGTGAGAAACGCCGAAGTACGGACGAATACGCCGTCCTATCCGGGAACGCCTCTTGCGCCGGGCAGTGTCGGGAACGATGTGCAGCGCAAGCAGATCCAGCTCAACCGCATTTCGCGCAACTACCCAGCCATCCCCAAGATCCCCGATCCGAACGGGGAATACAACGTATCCACGGAGGCGGCGGTGCGGAAATTTCAGGAGGTGTTCAACCTTGCCGTAAACGGGACGATCGACAAGGCGACATGGTACCGCATCGCCTATATCTACACGAGCGTCAAGCGGCTGGCGGAGCTGGATTCCGAGGGCATCGCACCGGGAGAGTTTTCACTCCAGTATACGGAGGAACTGCGCCCCGGAATGCAGAACAATCAGGTGCGCGGACTGCAATATTTCCTTGCTGTGGTGGGGGCATATTATGCATCGGTGCAGCCGATCCGGATCACGGGCTTTTATGATGCGCAGACGGAAAGCTCCGTCAAGTCCTTCCAGCGCGTGTTCGGACTTCCGCAGACGGGCATTGTGGACGAAACGACATGGAACGACCTGTATCGGGCATATCTTGGCATTGTGGAATCCGTGCCCGTGGACACGGAGCTTGCGCCCGTGCTCTATCCGGGGACGATCCTGCGTGAGGGAATGACGAGCGAGTATGTGCGCATTCTTCAAGAGTATCTGACGTACATCCACGAAACGATTCCGGAGATTCCGGCGGTGAGCAATACGGGCTATTTCGGGCCTGTGACGAAATCGGCGGTACTGGCATTTCAGCGGTATGCAGGCTTGCCGGAAAACGGTGTCGTCGGGGCGGCGACATGGGACGGCATTGCAGGTCTGTACTCGGATCTGCGGTTCGGCTTTGAGAAACGCCCGTACCAGTCACCGGGCTATACGATCCGATAGGAGGAGCATATGGGTTTTTCAGAGATGCAGAAACAGGGACATATCAGCGAATTACAGCGGTATCTCCATGATATTTCCTACTATGATCCGAACATTCCGCGCATCATTCCGGACGGCATCTACGGCACGGAAACAGCGGATGCCGTGCGGCGGTTTCAGCGGCAGTACGGGCTGAATGACAGCGGCGAAACGAACCCTGCAACATGGCTTGCCATCGTGGATGTGTACCGGAGCTTTGTGGAAAACCTTGCCGAGTCACTGGACATTTTTCCGCGTGAGATCGGGAAGATCATTGCACAGGGGGATGACGGACTGCCCGTTCTGGTGATCCAGTCCATTCTGCGCACGCTCGCGCAGAAGTACCCGAACATTCCGCCTGTGGAGATCACGGGGGAGTATGATGAAGCGACAGCACAGGCAGTACAGGAATTCCAGAAGATCACGGGCTTGCCGCAGACGGGAACGGTGGACAGAGCCACATGGAATCTGCTGGCGGCAGTGACGGCAGCGGAGCTGAATCCGTAATAGGAAAAGCCCTCAGAAATCTGGGAGCTCAGTCTGTCGAAAAAGCGGGACTCGGGGGCGCAGCCCCCGCTTATTCCTCCCCCGCTTG
>CALGTT010000456.1 GCA_937901485.1 uncultured Ruminococcus sp. | reverse complement strand
CATGTTCTTCTTGGCATCCTCGATGCCCTTGCGGATCGCATCCGGAACTTCGCCGGACTTGCCCAGACCGAAGCCTACTGTGCCATTGCCGTCACCGACAACAACCAGTGCGGAGAACTTCATAATACGTCCGCCCTTTACGGTTTTGGATACACGGTTGATCGCTACGACCTTCTCAACCAGCTCGATATCCTTTGTATCAATATTAGCCAATCGTGTTCCCTCCTTCTCTTAGAACTTCAGACCGTTCTCGCGAGCAGCCTCAGCCAGAGCTTGCACTCTGCCGTGGTACAGATAACCGCCTCTGTCAAATACAACAGCCTCGATACCCTTTTCCAGAGCAGCCTTTGCTACCAGCTCGCCGACCTTCTTTGCGCCCTCAGCGTTGCCGCCGTTAGCGTCGAAGCCCTTAACCATGCTCGAAGCACTTGCCAGTGTTACACCGTTCACGTCGTCAATTACCTGTGCATAGATGTGCTTTGCACTGCGGAATACACACAGACGCGGAACCTCAGGAGTTCCGGAAATCTTCGTGCGAACACGGCGATGTCTTTTCAGTCTGGCTTTATTGCTATCAAACTTCTTAATCATTGCCCTTCACTCCTTTACTTACTTCTTACCCTTACCGGCCTTACCTTCCTTGCGGATGATATGCTCGCCGAGGTAGTGGATACCCTTGCCCTTATAAGGCTCCGGCGGTCTCTTCTCGCGAACCTCAGCTGCGAACTGACCAACCTTCTGCTTGTCGATACCGTTGATGATGATCTTGTTCGGCTGCGGTACGTCGATTGTGATACCGTCGATCTCCGGCATAATTACCTGATGGGAGTAACCGAGGTTCATCACCAGATTTGTGCCCTGCTTTGCGCAACGGTAACCAACACCGTCGATCTCCAGAGTCTTGGAGTAACCGTTGGTTACGCCCTCGATCATGTTTGCGATCAGTGTTCTTGTCAGACCATGCAGGGATCTGTGCTTCTTATCATCGGAAGGACGTGCTACAGTGATTACTGCACCGTCCATTTCAATTGCCAGCTCCTTGGAGAACTGCTTTGCCAGCTCACCCTTCGGTCCCTTTACTGTTACCAGATTATCTGCAATCTTTACATCTACTCCGGCAGGAACAGCGATCGGCATTTTACCAATTCTTGACATGTTGATGTCCTCCTTACCAAATGTATGCGAGTACTTCACCGCCGACATTCAGCTCGCGAGCCTTCTTGTCGGTCATGATACCCTTAGATGTGGAAACGATTGCAATGCCCAGGCCCTTACGAACCTTCGGCATATCCTCACAGCTTGAATAAATACGCAGACCCGGCTTGGACACTCTGCGTAAGCCTGTGATTACCGGAGTTCTGCTGTCTGTATACTTCAGAGTAACTCTGATAATGCCCTGCTTACCGTCATCAACGATCTGGAAGCCCTTGATATAACCCTCGTCAGAGAGGATCTGTGTGATAGCCTTCTTCACGTTGGATGCGGGAATGTCAACCGTGGCGTGCTTCGCAGTGCTTGCATTACGGATTCTTGTGAGCAGATCTGCGATTGTATCAGAAATTTGCATGCCAATGACCTCCTTCTACTATTTTACCAGCTTGCCTTCTTAACACCGGGAATCTGACCATCATGTGCCAGCTCTCTGAAGCAAACACGGCATACGCCGTACTTTCTCAGATACGCATGAGGTCTGCCGCAGATCTTGCATCTGCTGTATGCTCTTGTGGAGAACTTCGGTGTCTTCTGCTGCTTGTTAATCATTGCCTTCTTAGCCATTTGATTTCCTCCTATTAACCAGCGAACGGTGCGCCCAGGAGCTTGAGCAGTTCCTTAGCCTCTTCGTCGGTTTCAGCAGTTGTGATGAAGTTGATGTCCATACCTCTTACCTTGTCGATCTTGTCATACTCGATCTCAGGGAAGATCAGCTGCTCCTTGATGCCTGTGGAATAGTTGCCCTTGCCGTCAAAGGAATTACCATTGATTCCTCTGAAGTCACGAACACGCGGGAAAGCTACGTTGAACAGCTTATCCACGAAATCATACATTCTCTCACCACGAAGTGTTACCTTAACACCGATCGGCATACCCTCACGCAGCTTGAAGTTCGCTACGGACTTCTTTGCGCGGCATACGATCGGCTTCTGACCTGTGATGATCGCCAGATCGTTCATGATCGCATCAATTACCTTGGAGTTATCCTTTGCCTCACCGGCACCAACGTTGATGACTACCTTTTCCAGCTTCGGAATCTGCATTACGCTCTTGTATCCGAACTTCTGCATCAATGCGGGAGCAACGGTGCTGACATACATTTCCTTTAATCTTGCCATTGTCGTTTCTCCTTTACATTATTCGAAAGACTTGCCGCACTTCTTGCAGACACGCAGCTTCTTGCCGTCCTCAATTGTGTGACCAACTCTTGTGGGCTTGCCGCACTTCGGGCAAACGAGCTGTACCTTGCAAGCGTAGATCGGAGCTTCTGCTCTTACAACGCTGCCGGACTGACCCATTGCTGTGGGCTTTACATGCTTTGTGATCATGTTGAAGCCTTCAACAATTACCTTGCCCTCCTTCGGGCTTACTTCCAGAACCTTGCCTGTCAGACGGTCCTTGTCCTTGTTGTCCTTGAACTTGTATTCGTACTTGCCAGTCAGCAGTACTACGGTGTCACCGGTTTTTACATGAACCTTATTATTCATCTCGACACCTCCATTACAGTACTTCCGGAGCAAGGCTCAGGATCTTCATATATTCCTTATCTCTCAGCTCTCTTGCTACCGGCCCGAAGATACGAGTACCTCTCGGGTTCTTGTCTTCCTTAATGATAACAGCAGCATTCTCGTCAAAACGAATGTATGTGCCGTCTTCTCTTCTCAGACCCTTTGCGGAGCGAACGATAACTGCCTTAACAACATCGCCCTTCTTTACCACGCCGCCGGGTGTTGCTTTCTTTACTGATGCTACGACAACATCACCGATGTTGGCATATCTTCTGCGTGTACCGCCCAGTACTCTGATACACATCAGCTCTTTTGCGCCGGTGTTGTCCGCAACCTTCAGGTAAGACTGCATCTGAATCATGTGCGTTCCTCCTCTCGGAAACCATTATTCACAGTTTCCATGTCGCTTTAAATCTTACTTAGCCTTTTCAATGATGTTGACTACACGCCATCTCTTATCCTTGGACAGGGGGCGTGTTTCCATAACCGCTACACGGTCGCCTACTCTGCACTCGTTGTTCTCATCGTGAGCCTTCAGACGAACGGTTCTCTTGATGATCTTCTTGTACAGCGGATGCTTTACGTTATCTGCAATTGCAACAACGACGGTCTTATCCATCTTGTCGCTGACAACCATACCGGTTCTTGTCTTTCTGAGATTTCTTTCAGCCACAGCGTTTTCCTCCTATCTTACTTTGCGTTCTCTGCTTCACGCAGGCAGGTCTTAACGCGTGCAATGTCCTTCTTGACAGCCTTTACCTTTGCAGTGTTATCCAGCTGGTTTACTGCAAGCTGGAAGCGGAGCGCGAAAAGCTCTTCCTTCAGGCTGACAAGCTTCTGATTCATCTCATCGACAGTCATCTCTCTGATTTCTGTTGCTTTCATGACGACTCCCCTCCTTACTGTTCTTCCTTAGTCACAAACTTGCACTTGATCGGCAGCTTGTGCATTGCGAGACGCATAGCCTCTCTTGCGGTCTCCTCCGGTACGCCCTTGATCTCGAACAGAATTCTGCCCGGCTTTACAACAGCTACCCAGTACTCAGGAGAACCCTTACCGGAACCCATTCGTGTTTCAGCAGGCTTCTCTGTGATCGGCTTGTCAGGGAAAATCTTAATCCAAACCTGACCGCCTCTCTTGATATAACGTGTCATTGCGATACGGGCGGACTCGATCTGGTTGGATGTGATCCATGCCGGCTCAAGTGCCTGCAGACCGAAATCACCGTATGCTACGGTATTACCTCTGTATGCCTTACCCGTCAGACGGCCTCTGTGCACGCGACGGTACTTTACTCTCTTCGGAAGCAGCATTACTTGTTACCTCCCTCTCTTCTCGGCGCACGATCTCTGTTGAACGGACGCTTGTTATCACGGTTATCACGACGGTCGCCGCGCTTTCTGTCAGGTCTGTCAGTTCTGCGCTTCTTGTCGTTCTTCTCTCTCATTGCAGCTGCCTTTGCAGCATCGCCCTTCAGAACCTCACCCTTGTAGATCCATACCTTAACGCCGAGCTTGCCGTATGTGGTGTCTGCCTCAGCAAAACCATAGTCAATATCAGCACGGATGGTCTGCAGCGGGATAGTACCCTCATGGTAGCTCTCAGAACGTGCGATTTCTGCACCGCCCAGTCTGCCGCTTACCATGGTCTTGATGCCCTTTGCATTCAGACGCATTGCTCTGCCGATGCACTGCTTCATTGCACGGCGGAAGGATACTCTGTTCTCCAGATCCAGTGCAATTCTCTCAGCAACCAGCTGTGCATCCAGATCGGGCTGCTTTACTTCCAGAATGTTGATTGCAACACTCTTGTTCATCATCTTCTCAAGCTGTACGCGCAGCTTTTCGATCTCTGCACCGCCTCTGCCGATTACGATACCAGGCTTAGCGCAGTGAATGTGGATTCTTACCTTGTCCTCAGCGAAACGCTCGATCTCTACACGCGGTACACCTGCTGCCTTCAGAGTCTTCAGGATGTAGTTACGCACGTTGTAGTCTTCAACCAGTGTATCGCCGAAGTCTGCCTTCTTGGCATACCAACGAGAATCCCAATCTTTAATAACGCCGACACGGAGACCGTGCGGATTTACCTTCTGGCCCATCTACTTAACCTCCTTGGGATTAGTCTTTTTCTCTCAGCACGATTGTGATGTGCGATGTTCTCTTCATAATCCGGAATGCTCTACCCTGTGCTCTGGGCATTACACGCTTCATAATCGGACCGGGTGTCACAAAGCACTCAGCAACATAAAGGTTATCCTTATTCATGTTGTGATTGTTGTCTGCATTTGCAATAGCGGACTTCAAAAGCTTTTCCAGAATCGGACTTGCTGCCTTCGGTGTGAGGCGAAGCGTTGCCAGTGCTACATCTGTAGGCTTGTTTCTGATCAGGTCCAGCACGATCTGCACCTTACGGGGAGAAATGCGGACGTTTCTCAGATATGCTCTTGCTTCCATTGTAGTTCCTCCTTCCGCTATTACTTCTTACCGTTGTTGGATGTCTTGGAGCCTGCGTGGCCCTTGTAAGTTCTTGTCGGTGCAAACTCGCCGAGCTTGTGACCAACCATATCCTCTGTTACATATACCGGCACATGCTTTCTGCCGTCATGTACTGCAAAGGTGTGTCCAACGAAGTCCGGGAAGATCGTGGAAGAACGGCTCCAGGTTTTGAGCACCTTCTTCTCTCCTGCCTCGTTCATTGCCATAACGCGCTTCAGGAGTACCTCCTGCACATAAGGTCCTTTTTTAATACTTCTGCTCATAATGCGGTTCCTCCTTTCCGATTACTTACCGTTACGACGCTTTACGATATACTTGTCTGTGCGGTGATGTGCCTTTCTTGTCTTGTAACCCAGAGCAGGCTTGCCCCAAGGTGTTACAGGGCCGGGACGGCCGATCGGGGACTTGCCCTCACCACCACCGTGCGGGTGATCGCACGGGTTCATTACAGAACCTCTTACTGTCGGTCTCCAGCCCATGTGACGCTTTCTGCCGGCCTTACCGTAGTTTACGTTCTCATGGTCGATGTTGGATACCTGACCGATGGATGCCTTACAATTGATCGGCACCTTTCTCATTTCGCCGCTGGGGAGACGGATCAGTGCATATGCGCCTTCCTTACCCATCAGCTGAGCCATGTTGCCAGCGGATCTAACCAGCTGTGCACCCTTGCCGGGATACAGCTCAATTGCGTGGATGAAAGTACCAACCGGGATGTCAGCGAGCTTCAGTGCGTTGCCGGGCTTGATGTCTGCATCTGCGCCAGCTCTTACAACGTCGCCAACCTTCAGACCGTGCGGTGCGAGGATGTAACGCTTTTCGCCATCTTCGTACTGAACCAGTGCAATAAATGCGCTTCTGTTCGGATCGTATTCCAGAGTCATAACAGTAGCATTCATTGCTTCCTTGTCACGCTTGAAATCGATTACACGGTACTTTGTTCTGTTTCCGCCGCCTCTGTGACGAACGGTAATACGGCCATAGCTGTTGCGGCCGCTCTTCTTCTTCATCGGCTCCAGCAAGCTCTTCTCCGGGCCAGTCTTGCTCAGACCAGAATAATCTGTGACTGTCATCTGACGGCGGGACGGAGTCGTGGGCTTGTAGCTCTTAATTGCCATTTATTTCACTCCTTATTTGCTATTTGCGGGAGCAATCTCCCATACTCGAACGGGTCAAAGGGTTAATTAAAACATACCCTCGAAGAACTCGATTGTTCCTCTCTTCTTGTCAGCCTTCTTTGCGCCTGTGTTATCCGGATTCGGATTTACAGTAACGACTGCCTTCTTGTAGGAAGAAGTTGTGCCGACGAATCTGCCCATTCTCTTCTGTCTGCCGCGGCAGTTCATGGTGTTTACCTTTACTACCTCTACATTGAACAGTTCTTCAACAGCAGCCTTGATCTCCAGCTTGTTAGCGTCCTTGGCTACCTTGAAAGTGTACTTGTTGCTCGGCAGATTGTCAATGCTCTGCTCGGTAATGACCGGCTTGAGGATAATATCCTGTGCTGCTTTCATTATGCGTACACCTCCTCAATTTTTGCAATGGCATTCTTAGCAACGATGAACTTGCCGCCGTTGAGAATGTCATATACATTCAGGGTGTTGACAGCTGCTGTCTTCACGCCGGGAATGTTTGCTGCGCTTCTGTAAACCTTTGCGTCAGCCTCTGCTGTTACGATCAGTGCCTTCTTTTCCACACCGAGAGCCTTCAGCATTGCTGCGATGGTCTTTGTCTTGTACTCATCCATTGTGAGAGTATCCAGAACAATGATATTGTTCTCCTGAACCATTGTGGAAAGTGCGGACTTCATAGCCAGTCTGCGAACCTTCTTGTTCAGTGTGTATCTGTAATCTCTGGGCTTCGGGCCGAGTGCTACGCCGCCGTGTGTCCACTGGGGAGCTCTTGTGGAACCCTGTCTTGCATGACCTGTTCCCTTCTGTCTCCAAGGCTTTCTGCCGCCGCCGCTTACCTCGGTGCGTGTCAGTGTGGACTGTGTACCCTGACGCTGGTTTGCCAGATAGTTCTTCACTACCATGTGCATAACGGAAACATTCGGCTCAATGCCAAACACTGCATCGGAAAGCTCAGTTTCAGATACTGCGTTGCCAGCCATATCAAATACCTTAACTGTTGCCATTTACGTTTCCTCCTTCCTTACGCCTTTACACTGTCAACGATGGTAACAATGCCGCCCTTGGGGCCCGGGATTGCACCCTTGATTGCAATCAGGTTGTTCTCTGCGTCAACCTTCACAACTTCGAGGTTCTGTACAGTAACCTTCTCATTACCCATCTGACCTGCCATTCCCTTGCCCTTGAAGATTCTGGACGGAGAAGAGCACGCACCCATGGAACCTGCCTGTCTGTGAACAGGACCTGTACCGTGAGTTTCCTTCAGTCTGGACTGGTTGTGACGCTTGATCGCACCCTGGAATCCCTTACCCTTGCTGGTACCGGAAACATCAACGATGTCGCCTACCGCAAAAGTATCAGCCTTAACGAGGCTGCCTGCCTCCATTGCACAGTCATCGAACTTGAATTCCTTCAGAGTTCTCTTGTAGCCTGCGCCTGCCTTGTCGAAGTGACCCTTCATCGGCTTGTTCACTCTCTGGGCCTTCTTGTCGCCATAGCCCAGCTGAACTGCTGCGTAACCGTCGTTTTCAACAGTCTTTACCTGCACTACTACGCAGGGACCAGCCTCAACAACTGTTACCGGGATTACCTTGCCGTTTTCGTCGAAGATCTGTGTCATACCGATCTTCTTGCCGATAATACCTTTTTGCATTAGTTTTTCCTCCTTGTTAGGTTATAGGTTGACTTTCGCCAACGTGACCAGATGAATCCGTTTCATCCAAGACGACGCGTTTTCACGCGATTTTTAAGGGCTTATCGTATGGATTACTTAACCTCCATTACGATGTCAACGCCTGCCGGAAGTTCCAGCTTCTGCAGGGACTCAGTAGTCTTGCCTGTCGGACGGATTACGTCGATCAGACGCTTGTGAGTTCTCTGCTCGAACTGCTCGCGGCTGTCCTTGTACTTGTGTGTTGCTCTCAGGATAGTTACGATCTCCTTCTCTGTCGGCAACGGGATCGGACCGGATACGCTTGCGCCGCTTCTCTTAGCTGCCTCAACGATCTTTGCTGCTGCTGCATCTACAGTTGCGTGCTCATAGCCCTTGATCTTGATTCTGATCTTTTCGCTTACTGCCATTTCTTTTCGCCTCCTTGTACGGGTTAATACAGGTGGGACATTTCAGGAAACTCTGACACACTGCCGGGTGTATCGCACCCCTCATAATAGAAAATCCGAAATCTGAAAACTTGTTTTCAGGATTCCGGACGCAGTGACAGTATTTTAATACACAATGCACCCATAGTTTGTCCGCTGTCCGCCGTAACTCATGACAGCACAACTGTGTTGTGCACCATGCTCCACATACTGTGTCATCTTCCCTTGTCGCCCGGTTTAAAATCGGACATACTCCACGAAAATTACCTGACATACCGTCAGCAACCTTTCGCTTCTACGCATATCTTTCGTCAGCTCTCACTGACCTTTACTATTATAACACAATCCCCCATAAATTGCAAGCCTTTTATGGGGGATTTTTCATTTTTAATTGTAAATTTTTTGTGAACGAACAGTATTAGCAGTAAAATCTGGTTTCGCCAAAGAAATTCTTCCATTTTTCGATGATCTCATCGCTTCTCGCTTCAATAATCCGGACAATATTTCTGAGAATTCTTTCCGGTATCTGTGAATTATTATTCTCAACAAGACAGTTTCCGCTTTCTGTGATCCATATTTTCGTACCATTCGCCTGCGGTCTGCCCTCAGAGACATGAACGTGAACCGGCTCAAGAGGATCATTTTCATTTGACCAGAAATACACCCAGTACGAACCAATTTTAAAGACCTGCGGCATTTTCAAACCCTCCTGTTCTTTTTACAGATGTAAACACATCTTCAAATGGAGATATCTGAGAAGCAACACTGTATAAACCTCTCCATATACTTTTTCACTTCTTCTTCGCCGAATCCAAAGACCTCCTCGACAGAATAGTCCGGCAGATAGCAGGTCATATGGTGAAAGCAGTCCTTTTCATCGGGTTTTTCAATGTATACCTTTACCTTTCCAGCGGGCAGAAAATCAGAATGTGTGATTTCAGTTTCATCATCCAGCGTTAAAAACGGATACATCATAGAACATCATCCTTTCCATCCAATCGTTTTATCGTCAGCCATAGCTCTACTTTTATTATAACACAGCTTCTTGTAAAAATCAATCACAATTCACCCTCAGATAACTCCCGGGATTCACACAGATATTATTCAGGCGCACCTCAAAATGGCAGTGGTTGCCGGTGGAGTTGCCGGTCGAGCCGACCTGTGCAATGAGCTGTCCCTTTTCGACCTGCTGTCCCTCATAGGCAATAACCACACTGCAATGCGCATAAAGCGTGCGATAATTGTCTTCGTGCTCAATGATGACATAGTTGCCGTAGCCGCCGGAGTTCCAGCCTGCCGCAACGACCGTGCCGGCTTCGGACGCATAGATCTCCGTACCGTAGGGCGCGGCAATGTCGATGCCCTTGTGGTTGCGGTTGCTGATATAGCCGTCGCTGATATAACCGCCGTTGAGCGGCCAGCCGAACATGCCGTTGCCGGTGAACACCGTGGTCTTGCTGGCAGGTTCGGGGGAATATGTACCGATACCGATCTGTTCCGGCACAGGCTCTTTGGTCACGGCAGAGCTGAGCACCTTGCGGGTACTCTCCACGCCGTCAATGTACGTCACGGCAACCTCGCTGATCTTCTCGCCCATCACGCCGCGTGCAATGACCTCGCGTGCGCCCACATTCAGGGCAGAAGTCTCCACCTCCACGCTTGCATAGTCGATATAGGTCATGACATTCATATGCTTCGTGTAAGCGATCGGGATATAGCGCGAGGTCGTCAGGACGGTCAGCATTTTTCCTGCGGCAAAATCACGGTCCATGTGGGGGTTCAGCTCCGTCAGCTCCTCCATTGTCATGTTGAATTTCGCCGCAACGAGCTGCGGAGAATCCTCCTCCTGAATGGTGTAGCGTGTTTCGGACTCAGTTTCAGATTTCAGAATCTTCAGGATCTGGGACGGCGTTGCGATGGTATCGGTCAGGTACACGCCCTCCTGATACTCCACCTTTTTCGTATAATAGACCTCGCTCACCATATCGCTCAGATTTGCGGCGTACTCCGAAAGTGCCCTGTCCATCGCAGCAGAAACGAGCGAAGCATTTGCCACCGCACCAATGAATTCCCCGTCCACATACACGCCGTAGGCATTCGTCAGGGATTCGTTGGAACTGGAAAGCAGCTTATCCGCGATGGTCTGGGAGGAAATGTACTGATCCTCCGCGGACACGATCTTCAGGGTATAGATGGGGCTGAAATGCACGTCCGGCTCTTCACCCGCCGTGGTGATGCGCTGACGCACCTCGGCTTCTGCCTCCTCGAACTGGCTCTCCGATTCGATGATGCCCAGCTCCTCGCCATTGCAGACCACGCTGATGGCGTAATCCAGTCCCATGCCGTACTGTACGACGGCGATCAGGAACAGCACCGAGATCACGGGCATGAGGTAATTGAAGCCCGTGCGCAGGATGCCGTGCTCTCCGAAAATATACATACCGATAAACCGCAGGATCTGGCGGATAAAGGCAAGTCCGCCCTGCTTTCTGGAACGGCGCACCTCAACAAGCATCCGCCGTGCAGAGCTGTTATGCTCCGTAAATCCGCTGCGGATGCCCCTGCCGAAAAACCGGAAAAAGCTGCCGATCTGACAGAGCACATACCAGAGCATCCGGAATATACCGGTAACGAACAGCCAGAGGATCTTCCAGAGGGCAGTCAGGCTTTGCATGACCATCATGCCGATGCGCACCATCAGGCGTTCAAATCCGCTGCGGCGTTTATGCACCGGTTTCTGATTCTGTTTCTTCATCGTCTGCATCTCCTTTCTCTCTTGTGCCCGTCCGGTCTGAAAACGCTAATAATTGGTAACAAATATGACAGGACGGTAACACCTGTTAAACATTATAGCAGACTTCTCAAAAAAATCAACCCTTTTCCGGAAGCAAGTTCCGGATCCTGTGCAAATTCTGTAGCCTTGCACAAACAAGGGCTGGGAAATCCGGCGGAAATCATTGCACTGCCCAAGGGCAGGGCATCATAAATCCCCATGATCCGCCAGAATTTGTAATTTTTGCATGTCCTCCGGCAGTTCGGAGGTGATATGATGTACAAAGCCATCCCCATCCGTATACGAGAACGCCGCGCAGTGGAGCGCGTGCCTGCCGATATGGGTGCAGTCGCCGCCGTAGAGGTCATCTCCGGCAAGGGGACAGCCGATATGTGCCAGATGCACGCGGATCTGGTGGGTGCGCCCCGTTTCGAGATGCAGCTCAGTCAGGGCATATGCACCGTAGTGCAGGACGCGGTAATGCGTGACTGCGGGCTTGCCGTCCGGTGACACGCACCGTGCAATGAGGGAATCCGGCACTCTGCCGATGGGGGCAGTGACCGTACCGGATGCCGGCGGC
>CALGTT010000455.1 GCA_937901485.1 uncultured Ruminococcus sp. | reverse complement strand
CGGTATTGCAGTTGCTGACGGTCAGTGCGTGATCATCGTGGATCAGGGCAAGGTCGTTGAGATCTGTGCTCTCCCCGGCGAGTATACATATGATATGTCCACCGAGCCGAGCCTGTTTTCCGGCAATCTCGGTACAAGCATTCTCGAAACGTTCAAGGCGATCGGCAAGCGTATCAGCTACGGCGGCGATACCGGCAAGGATCAGCGCGTGTACTATTTCAACACCAAGGAGATCAAGAACAACCTGTTCGGAACACCCAGACCGATGCCGTTCCGCATCGTGGACAGAAATATTGGTCTGGATGTGGACACCACCATCCGCTGCAATGGTCAGTACAGCTATGTGATCTCTGACCCCATCCTTTTCTACACCAATGTAGTGGGCAATGTTGCGGGCGAATACAGAAGAAGCGAGATCGACATGACGCTCAAGGCAGAGTTCATTACTGCACTCCAGCCGGCACTGGGCGCGATCTCTGCAAAGGGCATCCGTTACAGCGAGCTGATCAATCATACTGAGGATATCGCCGAGGCAATGAACGAGGTACTTTCCAAGAAGTGGGGCGAATCCCGCGGTATCAAGGTAAAGTCCGTTGCCATCAACCCCATCACACTTTCCGAGGAGATGGAGAAGAAGATCCAGGATCTCCAGTTCCGCGCAGTCAACCGTGATCCGGGCATGGCGGCAACTGTAATGCTCGACGCACAGACAGAGGCAATGAAGCTTGCAGCAGGCAATACTGCAACAGGTCCGATGCTGGGCTTTATGAATATGAATGCAGCAATGCAGCAGACAGGTGCAATGTCCGCACAGAATTTCTATCAGATGGCTGCACAGCAGCAGGCACAGCAGGCGCAGGCAGCTCCTGCCGCTGATGGCTGGACATGTGCCTGCGGTACAGTGAATACCGGCAAGTTCTGTCAGAACTGCGCAAAGCCCAAGCCTGCACCGGCAAACAGCTGGACCTGCAAGTGCGGTGCGGTCAATACGGGCAAGTTCTGCGCGGAATGTGCAGCACCCAAGCCCTCTGCGGACGGCTGGAGCTGTAAGTGCGGCGCGGTCAACAAGGGCAAGTTCTGCACAGAATGCGGCAGTCCCAAGCCCGCAGGTGCACCCCTTTACCGCTGTGACAAGTGCGGCTGGGAGCCGGCTGATCCGACCAATCCGCCCAAGTTCTGTCCGGAATGTGCGGATCCGTTCGATGAGAATGATGTAAAGTAATATTAAAATTGGCAGCGGACAGGCATTGTTCGCTGCCGTTTTTCACGAAAGGAGACTGCAATGGCAGAACTTTTGAATTATGAGTGCCCATGCTGCGGCGGCAGGATCGAGTTCAACAGCAGCTCTCAGCAGATGAAGTGTCCCTATTGCGACACGGAATTTGCGGCAGAGGACCTTGCAAATTTCGATGAGGAACTGCAGCAGCAAAAGCCCGATGATATGCACTGGGACACACAGGCGGGCAGTGCATGGCAGGAGGGTGAACAGTCCGATATCCGGACGTATTACTGTGAATCCTGCGGCGGTGAGATCACCACCGATGTGAGCACAGCCGCCTCCGCATGTCCCTACTGTGATAATCCGGTCATTATGACACAACAGGTCGCAGGTGATCTGCGTCCGGATTATGTGATCCCGTTCAAGCTTGACAAAGACGATGCGATCAAGGCGCTGAACAAACATTACGGCGGTAAAAAACTGCTTCCAAAGATCTTCAGCCGTCAGAATCATATCGAAGAGGTCAAAGGTGTGTACGTTCCGTTCTGGCTCTTTGATGC
>CALGTT010000454.1 GCA_937901485.1 uncultured Ruminococcus sp. | reverse complement strand
ATTGACCCGCCCTGCTCTCGGCCTGCCCGCCGGAGCCAATCTCTCATACGCCGACGGAGCAACCATTGCCGCCGCATTCAGCGGCAGGAAAGCGGCTGTGCCGCTCAGCAGTGTAAGTGCAGCAGAAAGTGCCGCTGCACGGATTTTGTAACTCATAAAACGCCCTCTCTTTCATTGTGCAGTGCCGCAGAGCCAGTGCAAAGCACGCGGCATAAAACAGTAACTATATTATACTTCTTTTTTTCAGAAATGTCAATGATTTCGTACGTTCTGCACATAAAATGTGCGAATCGGAACAAAAACAGGTACTCCCGTTGTCAAAACGCGCATTTCATGCTATAATAAGAAAAAGACAAAAAAGGGAGGACGTTTTATCATGACAAAGATCCTGCTTGCAGAAGACGATAAAGACATTGTAGATAATCTGAGCGAATTTCTCACCGCTGAGGGCTTTTCTGTACGCCATGCCGACGGTCAGAAGGGGGCACTGGCACTGCTTGCACAGGAAGAGATCCAGCTTGTTCTGCTCGATGTGTCCCTTGCCGACGGCAACGGCTTTTCCGCCTGCTCTGCCATCAAAGCGGAATACGGCATCCCGGTGATCTTCCTGACCGCTTCGGATGACGAATTCAGTACCGTCACGGGCTTTGAGCTGGGCGCGGATGACTATATCCCGAAGCCCTTCCGCCCTCGTGAGCTGGTGTCGCGCATCCGGAATATCCTGCGCCTGACCGGAAACATGGGGAATACCATCCGGCTCGGCAACGTGATCGTGGATACCGTCCGCGGCACTGCCAGCAAGCATGGAAAGGATCTTTACCTTTCCGCACTGGAATACCGTTTATTGCTGATGTTCCTCAACAACCGCGGCGCGGTGCTTTCCAGAACGCAGATGCTCGAAAGCATCTGGGATATTGCCGGCGAATTTGTCAATGACAATACGCTGACCGTTTATATCAAGCGGCTGCGCGAAAAGATCGAGGACGATCCGCAGAATCCTGCCATTATCAAGACCGTCCGCGGTCTGGGCTATCGGGTGGACTGATATGGGACTGCTTCGAAATCCGGAGGTGTACCGCGCACTTCTCCTCCAGCTCGTCCTCACTGCCGCGGCACTGATCATCACATGGTTTCTTGCGCCGCAGATGCTCCTGTTCACACTGCTTCTGTGCGCCATGTTCATTGCAGTGCATCTCATTACGACCATTCTGCGCTACCGCCGCATTGCAGAGCTTTCCGCAGAGCTTGACCGCATCCTGCACGATGAGAGTGCGGATATCATACATGCGTGCGCGGAGGGGGAGCTGGCGATCCTGCAAAGCGAGCTGCACAAAATGACTGTTCGCCTGCGTGAACAGCAGCAGCAGATGCAGGCGGTCAAGGTATTCCTTGCCGACTCCCTTGCGGATGTTTCCCATCAGCTGCGCACGCCACTGACCGCCATCAACCTGATCGTCACACGTCTTTCAAAGTCCGATCTTCCGCCGGAAACACGTGCCAAGCTTCTGCGTGACCTGAAAATGCTCCTCTCTCGCGTGGACTGGCTGATTACGGCACTGCTCAAAATTTCTAAGCTTGATGCCGGCACGGTACAGTTCCATGCGGAAACACTGGAGCTTTCCGACCTGCTCAGACGCTCTGCAGAGCCGGTTCTGATCCCTCTGGAGCTGCGCGGCATCCGTCTGGATATGCGTGCAGAAGGAAAGTGCATCTGCGATGCTGCATGGTCATGCGAAGCACTCGGCAACATCCTCAAAAACTGCATGGAGCATACACCGCCCGACGGCTGTATTACGGTGGCAGCGGAGGAAAATCCCCTGTATGTGCAGATCCGCATCTCCGACACCGGTACGGGCATTTCTGACGAGGATCTGCCCCATATCTTCGAACGTTTCTACAAAGGACAGCATTCCGATGACAGCAGTTACGGCATCGGACTTGCGCTTGCACGAATGATCATCACCTCACAGAATGGTACGATCAAGGCAGAGAACGCCAAGGATGGCGGTGCAGTCTTTACCATCCGTTTTTATAAATGCACGGTGTAATTTCTGGATGCCCTTGCATTTTCACATTCATCGTGTTATAATATATGTATGAATACGATCCGAACGGATCAGAACAACGGAGGAAATTATGAACCAGCTTGACCATCTCGAACCTGCAAAGGTTTTTGCATTTTTCCGACAGATCTCCGAAATCCCCCACGGCTCGGGCAATACCGCACAGATCGCGCAGTTCTGTCTGGATTTCGCCGCACAGCGCGGACTGAAGGCTGTGAAGGACAAGGGCGATAATGTCATTATCTATGCCCCCGGCACTGCGGGCTATGAAAACAGCCAACCCATCATCATTCAGGGACATATGGACATGGTCTGCGAAAAGAACGCGGACTGCCAGAAGAACATGGAAACCGACGGACTTGACCTCCTCACGGACGGCGAATGGCTCTGGGCAGACGGCACAACGCTCGGCGGTGATGACGGCATTGCCCTTGCCTACATGTTCGCGCTGCTCGATTCCGATGACATCCCCCATCCGCCGCTGGAATGCGTCATCACCCGTGACGAGGAAACCGGCATGTTCGGTGCGGAGCTGTTCGAGGCAGAAAATGTCAGGGGAAAAAAGATCCTCAACATCGACTCCGAGGAGGAGGGTATCCTCACCGTGAGCTGTGCCGGCGGCATTACCGCACACTGCGAATTTGAATTCAGCCGTCACCGCTATGATTCGTGCTATGAATATGAAATTTCCGTTTCCGGTCTGAGGGGCGGTCACTCCGGTGTGAACATCGGCAAAGGCAGACTGAACGCATTTGAAATGCTTGCCAAGCCCTTGGAGCGTCTTTCTGACTTCTATTTCGGCACCATTTCCGGCGGCGGCAAGATGAATGTCATTCCGCAGAATGCCTCCATCATCATCGGTTCCGATGAGGACAAACTGGAAGCACTGGAAAAGATCATCCAGAAATGTAACGACATGCACTACGGCGGCGATGCAGAACCCGATCTGCTGTTCTCTGTCAAGGAGATCAACACC
>CALGTT010000453.1 GCA_937901485.1 uncultured Ruminococcus sp. | reverse complement strand
CATGGACCGGAGGCCGCCTCAAGCCTTCATGCTATGATGACTATGCTGAGTATTTCGTGAAATGGATCCAGGTGATGGAGAAGGAAGGCTTTGATATTCATGCCATTACAATGCAGAATGAGCCTCTTAATCCTGGAAACTCGATGTCGCTTGTGATGCCTTGGCAGGATCAGAAGGAGTTTATCAAGCACCTCGGTCCGGCAATGCAGAAGGCCGGTCTTGATGACGTGCAGATCCTTCTTTTCGACCATAACTACAATTATGACGACAAGGACGGTCAGATCGATTATCCGCTCAACATCTATGCGGATCCTGAAGCTTACAGATGGGCGGACGGTTCGGCATGGCATGCATACGGCGGCTATGTCACTGAACTTGACGAAATCAATGCCCACCGCCGCGAGATTGAAGCGCAGATTATCGAATCCGTCCTCGCCCAGATTGCTCAGCATCCGGAACAGCTTTTCGAGCGTGTGCTGGTGTTCAGCGGTCAGGGATGGGATACGGGCGTGATTGGCATTGTTGCCTCCAGACTCATGGAGCGTTTCGGAAAGCCGTGCATCATGATCGCTGTCGAGGACGGAGTGGGACATGGTTCAGCCCGAAGCTTCGGGGATTTTTCCATGTTCGGCTGTCTGACAGCCTGTGAAAAGCATCTGCGCAAATACGGCGGACATCCTGCCGCAGGCGGTCTGACGCTGGCGGAGGAGGAGATCGAGGGTTTCATCGGAAGCGTGGCAGAATATGCGGCTGCCAATCATCCGGAAATGCCCATGCTGGAGCTGAAAGCCGCCTGTTCCCTCGCACCGGAACAGCTCACCGTGGAGGAAGTGCGCAGTCTTTCCCAGCTCGAACCATTCGGCGCGGGAAATCCTGAGCCGACCTTCGTGATCGAAAACGCACGCGTACTGGAGATCCGTCCCCTTTCCGAGGGTGTGCACACCAAGCTGCGCGTGGAGGTGCAGGGAGCTGTCTACGACGCGCTCCTGTTCCGGACACCACCGGAGCGCGTCGCGTTGTCGGTCGGAAGCGTCTGCCATCTGATGGTGCGCGTGGGCGTGAACACTTACAACAATACCTCCCGCGTGCAGATGATCGTGCAGGATTACCGCATTTCCGGTCTGAAACAGCTGCGCATCCTCTCTGCACTGCGTACATATGAAAGCTACCGGCGCGGTGAG
This sequence comes from uncultured Ruminococcus sp., assembly GCA_937901485.1. Lineage (GTDB taxonomy): Bacteria > Bacillota > Clostridia > Oscillospirales > Ruminococcaceae > UBA3855. The sequence goes on along the minus strand of CALGTT010000453.1, from coordinate 665 downwards.
CCGCTGTCCGCCGCACTCTGGCAGGCGATCACGCCGAGCCGTGAAGAATGCATCACAGTATACAAGGCTGTTCCCGCAAAGGGTATACAGATCTCTGCGCTGATGCTCTCCATGTACATGCAGGACATCAACGCCTGCAAACTGCGGATCTGCCTTGATATTTTCTGCGAGCTTGGACTGATGGAGCAGAATGTCTGCGAAGATACCGTCAAGCACGCACCTGCCAGAAAGCAGGTCGATCTGCAGGCATCGGAAATCCTGAAACATCTGCAAAACAAAGCAAAGGAGGCTGTGCATCATGGATGATAAGGTCATTACAATCGAAGAACTTGAGCAGCTCATGCTCACAAACGGCAAGCAGTACGATGTGTCAAAGGTGATTGCCGCCTACCATTTTGCCGCCAAAGCGCATGAGGGACAGTTCCGTTCCTCCGGACAGCCCTACATCATTCATCCGCTTGCGGTGGCAAAGAGCCTGCTGGAGCTGGGAATGGACACGGACTCGGTCTGTGCCGCACTGCTCCATGATGTGGTGGAGGATACGGAGGCGACCAAGAAGGACATTGACGACCGCTTCGGTACGACGGTCGGAATGCTGGTGGAGGGCGTAACGAAGCTCAAAAACATTCCGATCTTCAACAAGGAACAGCAGCAGGCAGAGAATG
>CALGTT010000452.1 GCA_937901485.1 uncultured Ruminococcus sp. | reverse complement strand
AGCGGCTCATCAGCGAGCGTTTCTCCATCCTCGAGGCGGTCAAGTCCATCTCGGTGGAGGGCGGCACCCCCGTCACCCTTTCCATCGGTGTGGGACGGTGCGGCAGCAGCATTGAGGAATGTGAGGCGTGGGCTCTGCAGGCACTGGACATGGCTCTCGGACGAGGCGGCGATCAGGCCGTCGTCAAGTCAGCCGATGGTTACAGCTTCTTCGGCGGTGTGTCCAAGGGCGTGGAGAAGAAATCCCGCGCAAAGACGCGCATTATTGCCGGCGCGATACAGGAACTCATCCTCAGCAGTGAGAATGTGTTCATCATGGGGCATCGCTTCGGCGATCTCGATTCCGTGGGTGCGGCGTGCGGACTTGCCGGTGCTGTCCGGCTTCTGCGCAAGCCCGTTGCCGTGGTGGTCGATCCGCAGAAAAATCTCGCTCCCCAGCTCATCTCCATGATGGAGGAGGAGATCGGCGGCGATCTGTTCCTTACGCCCGCACAGGCGATGGAAACCATCACGGAGCATACATTGCTCATCATTGTGGATACCCACAACAAGGATATCCTTGAAAGTGAAAAGCTCTATAAAACGGCAAAAAACATTGTTGTGGTCGATCATCACCGCAAGAATGTGAACTATGTGGACAACGCGCTGGTCTTCCACCATGAGCCATATGCTTCCTCTGCCTGCGAGATGGTGACGGAGCTGATCCAGTACTTCAAGCTGGACGGCATGGTGCAGTCCTGCTATGCGGACTGTCTGCTGTCGGGCATCATGCTCGATACAAAGAATTTTGTCATGCGCACGGGTGTGCGTACATTTGAAGCGGCAGCGTTCCTGCGCAAGATCGGTGCGGATACGGTCAGGGTAAAATGCCTGTTTTCCGGCTCGATCGAAGCGTATCGAAGCCGCACGGACATTGTCGGTTCGGCGGAGATCGTGGGATGCTATGCCATTTCCATTGCACCGGATGACATTTCCGATGTGCGTCTGGTCGCACCGCAGGCGGCGGATGAGCTGCTGAGCATCCAGAATGTGGACGCGGCATTCGTGATCTATGAGATCAACCGCGTGGTCAGCATTTCCGCCCGTTCTCTGGGCGCGGTCAATGTGCAGGTCATTATGGAGGCACTCGGCGGCGGCGGTCATCAGACGATGGCAGCAACGCAGATCTCCGATATTTCCGTACAGGATGCAAAGGTACGCCTGTTACAGGTGATTTCTGATATGAAATAAGGACATTGACTTATCGTTTTTTTGGGGGGTTCTGCGAAGCTGCCCCCACCCCCTGCCCCTCACCAAGGGATGGGGAAAATCAAGAGGCTTGCAGCCCCTTGAACTCCGCTTACAGAAAGGAAGATTACACATGAAGGTTATTTTTTTACAGGATGTCAAAGGCTCTGGCAAGAAGGGCGAGGTAAAGAACGTAGCGGACGGCTACGCAAGAAACATGCTCCTGCCCAAGAAGCTTGCAGTGGAGGCAACGGCTGAAAATATGAGCCTGCTGAAAGGTCAGCAGTCCTCCGCACAGCACAAGATCGACATGGACAAGCAGAATGCCAATGAGCTGCGCGAGAAGCTCAACGACAAGACCGTGAAGATCGTCTGCAAGGCAGGCACGGGCGGCAGACTGTTCGGCTCTGTGACCGGTGCGCAGATCTCTCAGGGCATCGAGGAGCAGTACGGCTGCAAGATCGACAAGAAGAAGATCAGCCTCAAGAACGATATCAAGAGCTTCGGCACATTCACCGCGGAAATCAAGCTGTATACCGGCATTTCTGCGGAGATGAAGGTGGATGTCACCGAGGCATAATCCATGAATCCGTTCCGTATCACCCCGTCATTGTGTGGGGTGATACGGGTGTTTTTTCGTACCAAAGGAAAGGGGGAACCTATGGCAGAAACCACGAATTTCCATGATGTGGAAATGCCCTACAGCCTCGAAGCCGAGCAGACCATCCTCGGCGCGATCCTCATTGACACCGATGTGCTTTCCATCGTCATGGAACAGGTCAAGCCCGAATGCTTCTACATCGACCAGCACCGCGCCCTGTTCAGCATCATGGCGCAGATGTTCACATCCGGTGCAAAGGCGGATGTCATCACCGTGCTCAATGAAGCCGTGGCAATGCGCATCTTTGAAACTGCCGCAGAGGGCAGAAATTACCTTGCCAATCTCGTCAATCTCGTGCCGTCCGTTTCCAATATCGAAAGCTACTGCAATATCGTGTCCAGCAAGTACTATATCCGCGTGCTTGCGGAAACCGCACGGGGCATTCTCTCGGACATTCAAAGCGGCGAAACCGATGCCAACCTCCTGCTTGATGCCGCAGAACAGCGCATTTTCGACATTCGTCAGGGGCGTGATGTCACGGGACTGACTCCCATCAAGGAGATCGTCGCTGAAACCTACAACCACATCGGCAGGATCGCAGGACCTGACCGCGAGCTGTACCTTGGTACACGTTCGGGCTTTTCCTATCTGGATACGCTCACTTCCGGTCTGAACAAATCCGACCTCATCCTCATTGCGGCGCGTCCTGCAATGGGTAAGACCGCATTTGCCCTGAATATCGCGTGCAATGTGGCACGCCACAGCGAGAAGGATGTCTGCATCTTCTCCCTCGAAATGCCGCGTGAACAGCTCGTATCCCGTCTGCTCTCCACCGAAGCGCAGGTGGATTCCAACAAGCTCCGCAACGGCAGACTCGACGGCGACGACTGGCTCAGACTTGCCGCAGGTGCAAGCTATCTGCAGGGACTTTCGCTGTATATCGACGATACCGCAAGCATCACTGTACAGCAGATCAAGGCAAAGCTGCGCCGCATGAAGAATCTCGGACTTGTGGTCATCGACTACCTCGGTCTGATCCAGACCACGCTGAAAACCGAAAACCGCGTGCAGATCATCTCCGAGATCACACGACAGCTCAAAATCATGGCAAAGGAGCTTGACGTTCCCGTCATCCTCCTCTCCCAGCTCTCCCGTGGACCGGAAAGCCGAACCGACAAGCGTCCCATGCTCTCCGACCTGCGTGAATCCGGTTCTATCGAGCAGGATGCGGATATCGTCATGTTCCTTTACCGCGATGCCTACTATAACAAGGAAAGCCAGACTCCCAATGTTGCTGAATGCATCGTTGCCAAGAACCGTCACGGCGAAACCGGCACGGTCAACCTCATCTGGGATGGTCAGTATACACGCTTCAGCACCATGGAGATGAAGCTCGATGCACCTGCATGATGAAGTGCGCCGCTTCCTGAAAGCGCGTAATATTGCCGATTGCCGCATCCATGCCGCACTTTCCGGCGGCGCGGACAGCGTGTCACTCCTCCACGCGCTTCACACGCTTCGGGAGGAATTCGGCATTGACCTGCAAGCCATCCACATCCAGCACCGGCTGCGCGGGGAGGAAAGTCTGCGGGATGAAAACTTCTGCCGCGCACTCTGCGAAACGCTGGGCGTTGCGCTGACCGTTGTCACCTGCGATGTGCAGGGCTATGCGCAGACGCACCGCCTTTCCATCGAGACTGCGGCAAGAGAATGCCGATATGATGCGTTTTCTTCGCATTGTGACGGCTATGTTGCCACCGCACATACAGCATCGGACAACCTCGAAACCATCCTCCTGCGCATGACGCGCGGCACGGGGCTTCGGGGACTCTGCGGCATTCCGCCCATGCGCGGACAGTTCCTGCGTCCGCTTCTGCATGTCACGCGTGCGCAGGTGGAGGAATATGTCCGGAATCAGGGGCTTTCCTATGTCGATGACAGCACCAATGCACAGGATGCCTACCGCCGCAATTTCTTCCGGCATCATGTTGTGCCGCGGATGCAGGAGTGCAATCCCTGCGCGGAGGAAACCTGCGCGGCTATGACGGAGGATCTGCGGCTGGATGAGGATTTTCTCGAATTACAGGCGGAATCCGCCTACGCACAGGCTTTGCAGCCCGACGGCTCTCTCAAAGGTCTGGAAATGCTCCATCCGGCGATCCGGCGCAGATGCATTGCAAGGCTTCTGGAAACGCGCAGCCTTTCCAACCGGCAGAATATCCTTACCGTATGCAGGCTGCTCGAAACGGGCGGCGCGGCGGAGCTGACCTTTGCCGGCACACGCGCCCATGTCAGCCGCGGCGTGCTCTGGCTGGAAACGCCCATGCAGGAATGCCCCAGAAAACCGCTGGAAATTGGAAAAAATTGTATTTTTGAGGGCTTTATTGTCGAAGCAGAGGTCGTTTCGCGCAAGGATGCAGAAAAATTTGCAGAAGTTCACACAATGTTTGCAAATTCCGTGCTGGATTATGATATAATAAAAAAGAATGCCGAGCTGCACGGCAGAATTCCTGCACTGTATCTGAAAATGCAGGGACGGGAACACCGCGTTTCCATCAAAAAATGGCTGAACGAAGCTGTGCATCCGGCGCAGCGCAGCACGGTGCACTACCTCTCCGATGCGCAGGGACTTCTCTGGGCGCAGGGACTCGGTGCGGCGGAGCGTGCGGCGGTAACAGAACGCACACAGCATATGCTGCTTTTGCGTATTATCACAGGATGAACACAAATAATACACGCTGGCAACATGTTAGCGTGCTACAATATAACATTATACCTATGCATAGAACCGGCATAGCCGGAAAAATAATAAGGATAAGGAGTGGATGTTTTGACACCAAAAAAGAGCAGGGGCATTTTTGCCTATCTTCTGGTTGCGGCAGCTTTGATCTTTCTGATTGCTTACATGCTTCCGAAGCTGAGCAAGCCGGATCAGGAATATGAGTACACCGAGATCATTTCACAGTTCGACGACCTGAATGTCAGCTTTTATACGCTGGATCTGGGCACGGGCGAGCTGGAGCTGGAGCTGAAGGACGGCACAGAAATGAAATACACTGTTCCCAATGTTTCCATTTTCCTGAGTGAGACAGAGGACTATCGTCTTGCCTACAACAAGGCAAATCCGGATGAACCGCTGGAGCAGGATTATTTCAGGATCAAGGATAATTCATGGCTCATCACTTACCTGCCTACATTCCTGATCCTCATCATGGGCATTGTTTTCTTTGTCTTTATGATGCGGCAGACCAGCGGCGGAAAGTTCAACAACTTCGGCAAGGCAAATGTCAAGAACCAGAGCGCAGGTCAGAAGGTGACCTTCTCCGATGTGGCAGGCGCAGAGGAAGAAAAGTTTGAGATGGCGGAGCTTGTGGATTTCCTCAAGAATCCGCGCAAATACACCGAAATGGGTGCGAAGATCCCGCGCGGCGTGCTGCTGCTCGGCCCTCCCGGTACCGGTAAGACACTGCTTGCCAAGGCAGTTGCCGGTGAGGCAGGCTGCCCGTTCTTCCCGATCTCCGGTTCGGATTTCGTGGAAATGTTCGTCGGCGTGGGTGCGTCCCGTGTCCGCGATCTGTTTGAAACCGCAAAGAAGAATGCCCCCGCGATCATCTTCATTGATGAGATCGACGCAGTGGGCAGACACAGAGGCGCAGGTCTCGGCGGCGGTCACGATGAACGTGAACAGACCCTCAACCAGCTCCTTGTGGAAATGGACGGCTTTGTGGGCAACGAAAGCGTCATTGTTATTGCGGCAACCAACCGCCGTGATATCCTCGATCCCGCGCTCCTGCGTCCCGGCAGATTCGACCGCCAGATCGTGGTAGGCTATCCGGACATCAAGGGCAGAGAGGAAATTCTGAAGGTGCACACCAAGAACAAGCCCCTTGCGCCCGATGTCAACCTGTCCAATATTGCAAAGGGTACTGCCGGCTTCACCGGTGCTGACCTTGCAAATCTGACCAATGAAGCGGCTCTGCTTGCGGCACGCGCCGACAGAAAGGCGATCACCAACGAGGATATCGAGGAGGCGACCATCAAGGTGGTGGCTGGCCCTGAGAAGAAATCCCGTGTCAAGACCGAAAAGGAGATCCGACTCACCGCATATCACGAAGCAGGTCACGCAGTCTGCACCTACTATTGTCCGCATCAGGATAAGGTGCACCAGATCTCCATCATTCCGCGCGGTATGGCTGGCGGCTACACCATGTCCCTGCCGGAGCATGACAAATCCTATGTCAGCATGATGGAAATGCGTGAGGAGATCGTAACGCTCCTCGGCGGCAGAGTGGCAGAAAAGCTGATTCTTGACGATATCTCCACCGGCGCATCCAGTGACATTGACCGGGCATCCAAGCTGGCCCGGGACATGGTGGCCCGTTACGGTATGTGCGAGGAG
>CALGTT010000451.1 GCA_937901485.1 uncultured Ruminococcus sp. | reverse complement strand
GCCTATGCAACAGGTTCGTCCATCATGCCGCAGAAGAAGAATCCCGATGTCACGGAGCTGATCCGCGGCAAGACCGGCAGAGTGGTCGGCGATCTGATGACACTCCTCTCCATGCTCAAGGGACTGCCCCTTGCCTATAACAAGGACATGCAGGAGGACAAGGAAGCCATCTTCGATGCGATCGACAATGTGAAGCTCTGCGTCAAGACCTTCACCCCCATGCTCGCGACCATGCGCGTGCTCAAGGACAACATGAGAAAGGCGGCGGCAAAGGGCTTTATCAATGCCACCGACTGCGCCGATTATCTGGTCAAGAAGGGAATGCCCTTCCGTGATGCATACAAAATTACAGGTACGCTCGTTGCAAAGTGTATCGAACAGGAGCTGACGCTCGAAACACTGCCGCTGGAACAGTACAAGGAAATGACCGAGCTGTTTGCAGAGGATGTCTACGAGGCGATCAGTCTTGATACCTGCGTGAAGGAACGCTCCTCCGAGGGCGGCCCGTCCCCGAAGGCAGTTGCAGTACAGCTTGCAGGTCTGCGCGAACGCCTGAAGCAGGACGCATAATATGAACAAACGCGCATTCAGATTCATTCTCGCCCTGACGACGCTCACTGTGATCGTCTGGGGTACGGGGGAATTCCTCATTGCGGAGTTCATCAACAGCTATAAAGTGTCCGTCGGCTGGGGGATTTTCTGCTTAGTGGCATGTCTTGCCTACAGCGTGTGGAAATGCCCGTGGGATGCCGGTAAAGACGACGAAAAGTAAGAGAAGGAGGACGTTCTAATGTCCGTAAAGGTATATATTGATGGTCAGGCTGGTACGACCGGTCTGAAGATTGTGAATCGTCTGGAAACCCGTGAGGATATCACCCTCCTGAAAATTGCGGAGGAGGACAGACACAATGCCGAAAAGCGTGCAGAAATGATGCACGCGGCGGATTTCACATTCCTCTGTCTGCCCGATGATGCGGCAAGGGAGGCTGTGAAGCTTGCAGGGGACAGCACCCGCATTCTTGATGCCTCCACAGCACACAGAACCAATCCTGCATGGGCATACGGCTTTCCGGAGCTGTCAAAGGAATTCCGCGAAAAGCTGGCAAATTCCAGCAAGACAGCCGTTCCCGGCTGTTATGCAAGCGGCTTCATTTCCCTGCTCTACCCGATGGTGAACAGCGGACTTTTGCCGGCGGATTATCCGGTTTTCGCCTATGCGACCTCCGGCTACAGCGGCGCGGGCAAGAATGCCATTGCGCAGTATGAATCCGAGGACAAGCCCTATGAATTCGGCAGCCCCCGTCAGTACGCACTTTCCCAGCAGCACAAGCATCTGCCCGAAATGCAGCTCTTTTCCGGTCTGACACATACGCCCATGTTCAACCCGATCATCTGTGATTATCACAGCGGCATGGTCGTTTCCGTGCCGATTCAGACCAGAACGCTCGACAAGAAGATTACGCTTGCACAGGTCAACGAGATGTTTGCAGAACATTATGCGGACGCAAAGCTCGTGCAGGTGCAGCCGATGATGGGCGAGGAGCAGAAGTCCTTCTTCCTTGCGTCCAATACCCTCAGCGGTCAGAACAAGCTGGAGATCTTCACATTCGGCAACGATGAACAGATCCTGCTCTGCGCAAGACTGGACAATCTCGGCAAGGGCGCATCCGGCGCGGCTGTGCAGTGCCTGAATATTATGATGGGCATTGACGAAACAACCGGACTTTTGTAATAATTTGAACGGAGGTATGCTCCTATGAATATCAAAGAATTCAAGAATATGACATTTGTTGAGGGCGGTGTGTGTGCGGCAAAGGGCTTCAAAGCCAACGGCGTGCACTGCGGCATTTCCCGCAAGGCTCTCGTGGAAAAGGAGGGCGCAGAGGCGGCTCCAGTCAGAAAGAAGAATGACCTTGCCATGATCTGCGCAGACAAGCCCTGCACAGCAGCGGCAATGTACACCACCAACAAGGTACAGGGCGCACCGATTGCTGTGACAAAGGAAAACCTGAAGAACGGCATCGCACAGGCAGTCATCGTCAATTCCGTTAACGCCAACACCTGCAATGCGGACGGCGTGGAAAAGGCTGAGCAGATGTGTGAGCTTGCCGCAGATGCCCTCGGTCTGGACAAGTCCGATATTATCGTGGCATCCACCGGTGTCATTGGTCAGCCCCTCCCGATCGAGCCGATCATTGCAGGCGTTCCCGCACTGGCAGAAGGTCTGTCCTATGAGGGCAACACCGCGGCTGTCGAGGCGATCATGACGACCGACACACAGCCCAAGGAAGTGGCTGTGCAGTTCATCATCGGCGGAAAGACCTGCACCCTCGGCGGTATGCTCAAGGGCAGCGGCATGATCCACCCGAACATGGCAACAACGCTTACATTCCTGACAACGGACTGCGCGATCGACGCGGCACTCCTGCAGGAGGCTCTGCGACAGGTCGTGAACCTCACACTCAACCGCGTGAGCGTGGACGGGGATACCTCCACCAATGACATGGTATGCATCATGGCGGACGGTATGGCGGAAAATCCCATGATCACGGCAGAAAATGAAGACTATGAGATGTTTAAGGACGCACTGTATGCAGTGCTGATGAACCTTGCAAGAATGATGGCACGCGACGGTGAGGGCGCGACCAAGCTCATCGAATGTCTGTGCACGGGTGCAGAGGATGACAGAACCGCGGCGATCGTGGCAAAATCCGTCATCACCTCCAGCCTGTTCAAGGCTGCCATCTTCGGTGAGGATGCCAACTGGGGCAGAATCCTCTGCGCTGTCGGCTATGCACCGGCGGATTTCGACATCCACAAGGTGAATGTGACACTTTCGTCTGCAAAGGGAAGCATTGAGGTCTGCGAAAACGGCGCAGGTCTGGACTTTTCCGAGGAATTTGCCAAGGAAGTCCTCTCCGAGGAGGAAATCGGCGTACTGGTCACCATCGGTGATGGCGCAGGCTCTGCAGTGGCATGGGGCTGTGATTTGACCTATGACTATGTGCGGATCAACGGCGATTACAGAAGCTAATTCGGATGTGAGGAGATAGAGGAATGCAGGATATGATTGCAAACGAAGTCAGGGCGCGTGTCCTTAATGACGCACTGCCCTACATTCAGAAATATAACAACAAGGTCGTTGTCGTAAAATACGGCGGCAATGCTATGACCAACGAAACACTCAAGCAGGCTGTCATGAGCGACATTGTGCTCCTCCATCTGGTGGGCATCAAGGTCGTGCTCGTGCATGGCGGCGGTCCGGAGATCAATGACATGCTCCGCCGTCTGAACATCAAGAGCAAGTTCATCAGCGGTCTGCGCTACACGGACGAAAACACCATTGATGTTGTAAAAATGGTGCTTGCCGGCAAGGTCAACAAGGAGCTTGTCAGCCTCCTGTGCCAGAATAACGGCGATGCCATTGGTCTGTGCGGCATGGATGAGCATATGCTGATCGCAGAAAAGACCTACGGCGCAAACGGCGAAGACCTCGGTTTTGTGGGCAGCGTGGTGGATGTCAACACCAAGCCCATCCTTGATGCGCTCGACAACGGCGTGATCCCCGTGATCGCAACGGTTGCCTGTGATAAAAACGGACAGGCATACAACGTCAATGCTGATACTGCCGCTGCACGCATTGCGGCTGAGCTGAAGGCAGAGAATCTTCTGCTGCTGACCGACATTGCAGGTCTGCTGCGTGACAAGGACGATCCGTCCACACTCATTCCTGACGTGCATGTCAGCGAAGTGCCTGCCATGAAGCGACAGGGCATTATTTCCGGCGGCATGATCCCGAAGATCGAATGCTGCGTAGAAGCCATCCGCCGCGGCGTGAAAAAGGCAGTTATCATTGACGGCAGAGTGCCGCATTCGATTCTGATTGAAATTCTCTCCAACGAGGGGATCGGCACACAATTCCTCGCATGAGTAAGCTGATTCTCCTGTTTCCCGTGCTGTTTGCTGCTGTCTGCATCCTTGCAGCCCTCTGGCTGCGCAGAAAAAGGCGTGACGGCATCCGGCATCCGGTTTATGCGCAGGCGGTTGTCATTTCCACTGTCAGGCAGATGGAAATACACCATAATGCAGCT
>CALGTT010000450.1 GCA_937901485.1 uncultured Ruminococcus sp. | reverse complement strand
TGACGAAGTCGCATTAACACCTACGATGAATCTCCAGGACTACACACTGGATGTTGCGGACGCTAAGGTGCTCCGATTCTATGTCTATGAAACCGACGATTATATTGATCCGGCTCAATACGCTCTGGCTGATTTCACAGTAAATACTTATATTCCGGAATACTCTAACGTCACTCCTTCCTATGATACTGCCGAAAGCTTCGTCCAGTCCAGCTTCAACAGCTATAACCGCACACGTTATGACGGCGAATCCGATCTCGAAAGCTTTGACATGAACGGTAAAACTTTCTATCAGGGAATTGTATTCTCCACAAACTATTCCAACAAATATGGCTATACACAGTATAATGTTGAGAAGCTGGACGCCGTTTCCTTTACCATCGGTCATGTTGACAACTCCAAACTCAGAAATGCAAAACTCCAGATTTATCTCGATAATGTGCTGACAGATGAAATCGAACTGACTCCTGATATGGAACCGGAATTCTACCATCTGAATGTATCAGACGCTTCTGTGCTGAGATTCTATCTTTATGAATCCGATGATTATATTGATTCGGTCAAATACGGTATCGGCGATTTTAAAATCATTCAGGCAGATGAAAATCCGGAAGTACGCCCCGGCGATCTCAACAGAGACGATACGATCTCCATTGCGGACGCTGTCATTTTAACCCGCTTTCTCGCAGAAAATGCTGCTCGGACTTCCCTCTACCAGCCCAATGCCGACGTCAACGGAGATCAGCGTCTCGATATCACTGATGTCCATAAGCTTCTTTCCATGATCGCGAAAACTACGACACCAGAATCTTAATCACACAAAAAGACAGATGGGATACCATATTCGGTATCCCATCTTTTTTCTGATGGAAAAGCCGGATTCAGACCAGCTTTCCAATCATTTTGAGGATGTGTACGGTATCTTCGGCATTGATGATTTCATCCTGATTGACATCCGCATTTCCGCTGTAAAACTTCGAACGGTCGAGTGTCATATCCTCTGCGGCCACGCGTGCAAGGAAAATTACGTCCGAAATATCAATTACTTCATCCACATTGACATCGCCCGGATTCTTTTCGACAACTGTTACTTCAAAGCTTGCTGTATATTTCTTATCATTCATCGATACGTATACATCGATTGTACACGTACCGGGCTTTGTATTATCGAATTCGGATGTATTCACTGTGACAAAATCCATGAAAAAAATATCCCATTGTCTTCCCGCGTCACATCCGGATCCTGATATCTTACCACCGCTCAGATCCAGTTCTTCTCCGATACCATAAATCGTTTTATACGGAAGCTGAGAGATATAAATCGAACCGTATTCACTGTCTTCAAAATCCGGCTCTTCGTCCATCTCGATAAATTCATTTCCATTTTCCTCTGCATAAGCTTGTGCTGTCGATGATTGATAACCCGCAATTTTCACACTTTTGTCCAGCATAAGATCGCCCAGTTCACAGTCCGGATTCTTGAATCTTATCAAATTCAGCCCGTCACATCCACAAAAAGCACACGCTCCGACACTTTCCACAGCCATTGGAATCGTCATATCCATTAGACCACTGCAACCATAAAAAGCATACGGACCGATTTCGGTTACAGACTCCGGAATTATAATTTCGGTCAGCGCGCTGCATTCGTTAAATGCTCCATATCCGATGCTTGTTACCGACTCAGAAATGGAAATTTCTTTCAGGTACGAGCATTGAACAAAAGCAAAATCAGAGATACTGGTCACTCCGTCCGTTACCACAATAGAAGTAAGGAGTTCGGGTTTCCAGCGATACGGATACCACGGACTGCTTTCTCCCATATACATCATGTCGCCCACGCCGCGGATGGTAAGCGTACCATCTGAAGTCAGTTCCCAAGTGACATTATCACCCTCTGCGCCGCAGTTACCGGAATCTACAACGTCTACTGCATTCGCAGTCAGAACATTCTCCGGCGAAATGATTTTTCCCAAAAATCCCGGAAATGTACCGACTGAAAGAAGACTGCCGGCTGTCAGCAATGCTGTAATCTGTTTCATGTTTCTCATAGAAAAACCTCCCTTACTGTATACAAATGTTCCTTTTCGAATGGGATATATCAGCCCCATCATCTTATTAGACGGAAAAATTTTCCGATACGTCACATGATTTTTGGAAAATAATCAAAAATTTCTTTCGTTTCAATTGTTTGATATAAAATGCAGTATATCATATCTTCCGTAAATTTGCAATGGATGTTTTATAAAGTTTTGAAATGTTACCCGTATTTCATATCAGCATTGATAGATACATATAAAAAAGGGACACCGAAATCGGTATCCCATTCTTTATCGGATTGAAACAATCACGGCTCCACCGTATAAAGTTCCGCTGCATTTTCCTTTGTCACATGCTCGACGACTTGTGCCACACGCACCCGCATTACCCTTGTTCCGAGTGTAATGGCAATCACATCGCCGACCTTGACATCATAGGATGCACGGGCAACCTTTCCGTTGACTTCAACTCTGCCTGCGTCACAGGCTTCGTTGGCAACCGTTCGCCGTTTCATCAGCCGCGAAACCTTGAGGTACTTATCTAAACGCATCTTACTTGTTGACAGCCTCTTTCAGGTTCTTGGAAGCACGGAATGCAGGCGCTTTCTTTGCCGGCGTTGTCATCGGCTTACCGGTACGGGGGTTCTTGGTTTCCTTTGCCTTGCGCTCATGAATCTCGAATGTGCCGAAGCCGGTCAGGTGAACCTTTTCGCCTGCAATCAGAGAATCAATCAAAACAGAGGTCACAAGATTCAAAGCCTCATCAGCTTCTTTTCTTGTGCAGCGGCCCTTCTGAGCCAGTGCGGTGATCAGTTCGATTTTGGTCATTTTAGTACATCCTCCACATAATATATTTTTCTGTGCATATATATTTTGCAGCCGTATGTTCTGACATACGTGACTGCTTTATGCCATCCTTATGAATGCTGCTTCATTCCGATTCTTTCGCTTTTGCCCAATACGTATCGAGCACTTCCAGCGAAAGTGTTGGCATATCCTTTCCCTCAGCAATGACCAGCTGCTCCGTCTTTTCAAAACGACGGATGAATTTTTCGGACGAGGCTCTGAGCGCAGTTTCTGCATCAATTCCGAGCTTTCTTGCAACATTGACCACAGAAAACAGCAGATCACCCAGCTCTGCTTCGATCTGTGCCCGATCGCCCGAATCCATCGCTTCTGCAAGCTCATTCGTTTCAGCCGGAATACAGTCAAATGCCGCTTCCGCACTCTCCCAGTCCATACCGGCACGGCCGGCACGTTTCCCGAGTTTCTGGGCGTACATCAATGCGGGCAAAGCTTTTGAGACACCGTGCAATGTATCGGTATAGGTTTCCTGTGACTTGGTCTGCTTTTTAATGGCATCCCAGTTTTTCAGTACCTCACCGCTGTCCGACACAGTCACATCACCAAAGACATGAGGATGGCGGACAATCAGCTTTCTGCAAAGCTCATCACAGATATCATCAAAACAGAAATGCTCCTGTTCGGCTTCGATTTCACAGTGAAAGACGACCTGAAGCAGGACATCCCCGAGCTCCTCACGCATCATCGGCACGCTGTCCGCGTCAATCGCTTCGAGCGCCTCATAGCATTCCTCCAGAAAATCGGCACGAATACTTGCGTGTGTCTGCTCTCTGTCCCACGGACAGCCGTTTTCACTTCGCAGAATCTTCATCACCTGCAGCAGTTCTTCTATCCCGTAATGCGGCAGGTTTTTCAGGGCTTCTGCGGATACAATTTCTTTGCTCATCCGTATTATATTACCTCATTTTTTACGAAAATGCAAGCTTTTTTTTGCGTTCCAATCAGATTTTCAAGATTCATCAAAAAGCAATTGCATTTTTTCTTGTTTCCTGTCAATTTTCACAAGGTTGAATTTACGAAAACAACCTAAATACAATCATTATACAATTATTTCCGGTCAATGAATCCAACTCTGCGGTAGACTTTCGAGAGAATCGGTCTTGTCAGACGGTATGCCTGTTCGCTGCCCGCGTCGATGCACGCGTTCAGATATGCTTTATCTGCGCTCAGGCGTGCAAATTCCTCACGCACCGGTGCAAGGTGGTCAGCAACCGCCTCTCCGACTGCGCTCTTGAAATCGCCATATCCCTTTCCGGCAAATTCCGATGTAATCTCATCCATCGTCTTTCCTGTCACACAGCCATAGATGGTCATCAGGTTTCTGATGCCGTCCTTTCCCTCGCGGATACAGACTTCTGCATCACTGTCGGTGACGGCACGACGGAATTTACGAAGAATGGTGTCTTTATCGTCCTTTAAAGAGATGTAAGAGTTCACATTCTCATCGGATTTAGACATCTTCTTCAGCGGATCCTGAAGCGACATAACCTTTGCGCCGGCGGGCGGAATATATGGTTCGGGTATGACAAATGTCTCGCCATAACGCTGATTGAACCGGACTGCGATATTGCGTGCAAGCTCAAGATGCTGTTTCTGGTCTGCGCCAATCGGAATCAGGTCCGCATTATATGCCAGAATATCCGCCGCCATCAGCACCGGATAGGTAAACAGTCCTGCATTGATATTATCGGCATGGCGCGCACTCTTATCCTTGAACTGTGTCATACGGTTCAGCTCGCCGAACATCGTTGCACAGGAAAGCACCCAGCTCAGCTCTGCATGATGCGGATTCCGGCTCTGGACAAATGCAACGCTCTGGTTCGGGTCAATGCCGCACGCCAGCATCATTGCATAGCAGCGCATTGTATTCGCCCGCAGTTCTGCCGGCTTCTGCATGACAGTAATTGCGTGAAGATCCACGATACAATAGATGCACTCATAATCCTGCTGGAGCTGGCCCCAGTTACGGACGGCACCGATATAGTTGCCGAGCGTAAAGACACCGGTAGGCTGGATTCCGCTGAAAATACGTTTTTTCTTTGTTTGCTGCTGTTCAGACATCATGCTTTTGTTCCTTTCGGTCAACCGTTCTTTGCGTCGGCTGCCTTATCCTTCATCTGTGCCTGATGAAGCTCATTCATCACACGCTGATAGAGATTGATCAGCAGACGCTGCTTCGGATCCTGATTTGCCGCGGTTGCATTCAGAGCCAGTCGATAGGTACCGCCGGTGGTCAGGATATAGACAAAATGGGTTCGTCCCGCAGGCAGCGGATAGGAGGTTGTTTTTTCTGCATCCTCCAGATAGCTTACTGCATTCGATACGAGAACCCGCGCAGCCTGGACAACGCCCGGATAATACTGTGCAGCGCCGGAAAAATCACCGCCGTTGCTGAAATAGAGATTGGCTGCGCCATTGACATAGCAAGCCATTGTTGTAATAAAATTCGCCGCCATCGGCATATCCACGATGACACCATATACGGTGTTCTTCGTCATAAACTGTGTGAAATTCGAGGGAGAAATACGGATTGCCTGATTTCTGGTTACAAGATAATTTTTCGCAACCGGTGCACGGCTGATCGGTGCTGAATTTGCCATTGATAGTATCTTCCTTTCCATATCTAGAAATTATGTACATATGTCCGCCGAAGCCGATACGGCAGCGCTCGGACTCAAACATTATAACACATAATTTCCGAATTTGCAACATATTTTTGAGTATTCGCCATGTTTTTTCTTTTTCACCTGTTTTTTATGATTCGAGGGAGGCTGGAACCGTTTGAAACGACAATCTGTACTGGGCGGCTCGCTGCTGCTGATGGCATCCGCTGTCATCGCCAAAATACTGGGGGCAATTTTCCGCATCCCCCTGACCGCAATGCTCGGCGGCGAAGGAATGGGATATTTTTCGAGTGCTTACGGGCTATTTCTTCCCGTGTTCTCGCTCTCTGTCACCGGTATCAATACTGCTGTCGCCACACTGACCGCAAAGCTTCTTGCACAAAACGATGACCGCCGCGCCTGGGTACTCTACCGCAGGAGTCTTGGGCTCTTTGCGGGAATCGGTCTCCTCGGAAGCATACTTCTCTTTTATTTCTCGAAACCCCTCTGCACCTATTTTCTCGGAAATCCCGGTGCGCAGCCTGCTGTCCGATGCTTTGCGCCGGCAATCTTCTTCTGCTGTATGAATGCGGTACTGCGCGGCGTCTGGGAAGGGAGACAGGATATGCGCCCGACCGCCGTTTCTCAGGCTATGGAAAGTGCCGCAAGACTCCTTTTCGGACTGTTCCTCTGCCGCTTTGTGCTCGACCATCCCAATCTACCGTTTCTAAGCGATATTCCCCCGGCACAGGCTTCTGCCGCCGCCGCAATTCTCGGTGTGACGATTTCGACTGCCGTCGGGACACTGCTGCTCCTGTTCCGTCCAATCCCCCGTCCGCTTCATCATACATTACCACGCACCGATGCAAACGCGCTTCTTCGCACACTCCGAAAGCTCCTGATCCCGATTTCTGCCGCGGCACTCGTGACAAATCTCACCTCTATCGCAGATCTTGTCACCGGAATGCGCGGCTTGGAACAGATGATTCTCAAAAATCCCCAGCAGTTTTCCGCATTCCGTTCCCCCGAAAAAGCCGCCAACTTTTTATATGGTGCATACGCAGGGATGTCCGTTACGATCTTTCACCTCATCCCCTCTCTCTCCAATATGCTCGGAAAAGGTGTGCTGCCTGCATTCGCCGCAAGCTTTACCGCAAAGGACACAAACGCCATGTCCCGTCACGCCGCATCCGCACTTCAGGCGGCTGCATTCCTTTCCGTTCCTGCCGGACTTGGCATATTCGCGCTCTCTCAGCCAATACTTATGATGCTGTTCCCGACAAGACCGGATGAAATTTCTGCCGCGGCACCACCGCTTATGCTGCTGGGGCTGGCGGTCATTCCGCTCGCGCTCAGTATCCCATTGATGAGTATGCTTCAGGCTGCCGATTCCGCGCCCGATTCCGCACGCATCACACTCGCCGGTGTTGCTGTCAAGCTTACGGCGAATCTTATCCTGATTCCAAAAATCGGACTGATGGGCATGGCATACTCCACCCTCCTTTGTTATCTCGTGATTCTGATATGCGCGGCATTCGTATTCCGCAAGAAAACTGCTGTCGAACCGCATCTTCTCCGGATCTCCGCCAATCCCCTGATATCGGGCGCACTCTGTGCAGTCGGCGCGGCTTCGGGCTATCCCCTCCTCCTCCATAAAATCGCCCAGCCGATTGCACTCCTCCTTTCCGTGATCCTCGGCGGCGGCATCTATCTTCTTTCCATGTGGTGTCTCCACACACCCCGTTCTTTCTCTCCCACTCAGCATAAAAAAGCGCAGGCATGAGCGTTTCAGCTCATGTCTGCGTGATTTGTTGAGATAGGTGCCTTCGGGCGGGACGGTTTGAGGCGTGACCAGAGAAAAATAATAACCTGTGCCGGAATTCCGATCCAGAAAATCTTCCAGATATTATATTTCAGGAATGATAAATATATCGTCAGCAGCACCAGCCACATCAATACCGATATAATCACATAATTGGTACGGCGGTTGAACCAGATTGAATTGAATACCAATATCACAATCGTCGTCAGCGGCAATGCATACAAAAACATATACGGCGAAATGACAACATCCGGTGCGAATATATCCAGCGTCACAAATGCAATCGTCGCGATCAGCCATACCAGCAGTCCGGATAATGCGGTTACAATCACGCGCGTCCGCAGCCGCGGTTTTCCTGACGCGGCATCCTCCGATTCCGGAGCCGCTGTCTGTGCACGCTGCAAAGAAGCCGCCGCTGCAGCTTCCGCACGCTGTCTTCGTTCTTCTGCGTTCGTCACCAGATCATCCAGTGTTACATGATATAAATCCGCAATCTGTTTTAATACCACCAAGTCCGGCAGCGATTCTCCGCGCTCCCATTTCGACACAGCCTTATCTGAATAATGCAGCAATTCTGCAAGCTGAAGCTGTGTATAATGATGTTCTTTTCGAAGTGCGGTCAGATTTTCCGCAACTGTTTTCTTAATTTCTTCCAAATCATTCCCGCCTTTCCGGTTCTTTCTTCTATTATAACACAGATTCCCAAAGAATGCAAGTACGAAATAATCACAGACTCTCCCGCCGGTAGAGTCCCTTTTTTCGGCACTCTACCGCACCTCTACCCTTGGTTTCCGATGCATTTTAAAGAGTATCGTGACAACACTGCACAATTGCTGTATAATAGTCTTATCAACAGATTATGAATCCCCAAAGGAGAATCATTATGGAACAAAGTTATGTGATCGTCACCGACACCGCCTGTGATCTCGCACCCGAAATGCTGGAGCGTCTCGGCATACCGGCGGTACCGCTTAACGTATTTATGAAGGATGCCCCCGCTCTGCCCTGTGCACTCCGCGGCGCCGATTTCTATCAGGCTTTGCGCGATGGACAAGTCGCCTGTACTTCTGCCGCAAACCTTTCGCTGTTCCGCGATGTCTTTACCAAAATTCTTCAGCAGGGCAAGGATATCCTCTATATCTCCCTCTCTTCTGCGCTGAGCTGTATGCACGCAACCGGTCAGATTGCGGCAGAAGAACTCAGAGAAGAATATCCCGATCGGAAAATTATCATCATCGACTCCCTTTCCGCCTGCATGGGCGAAGGACTCCTCGTATATTATGCCGCAGAAAAACGCGAAGCCGGAATGTCACTCGAAGAACTCGCCGAATATGTCACCAACCAGCGGCTTCATACCATCCACTGGTTTACAGTCGATGATCTGATGTTTCTGCGCCGCGGCGGTAGAGTCGGCAGCCTTTCTGCAATGGCAGGCACACTCCTCGGCATCAAGCCCATTATGTATGTCACAAACGAGGGAAAGCTTACTGCACACGCGAAAGTCCGCGGCAGAAAAAATTCCCTCCTCACACTCGCTGCCCATTTCAAAGAAGATAACGGAAATCCGAAGGAGCCTGTCTTTATCGCACAAGCCGACGCCATGGAGGACGCGGAATTCCTGAAGGATGTTCTGCAAAAAGAGCATGGTGTTTCCGCCGTAACCATCGGTGAAATCGGCCCTGTGATCGGTGCGCACGCAGGCCCCGGCACCATCGCACTCTTTTACATGGGTACAGCAAGAGCATAATCCCATCCGCAAACCGAATTCACAATCGCACAAAATCGCAAATGAGGAATCCCGCGCCAAAGGATTCCTCATTTTTTTATTTTGCCCAAAAGAAAAATCCTTATTGCCAGGAATAAGGATTTTTGAGGGTGGGTAAAGGGAATCGAACCCTTGGTCTTCGGGACCACAATCCGACGCTTTAACCGACTAAGCTATACCCACCATATCTATGCGGAGAATATCTCCGATTTGTAAGCAAATACGCGCCTTATTGGATTCGAACCAATGGCTTACTGCTTAGAAGGCAGTTACTCTATCCAGCTGAGTTAAAGGCGCATATATAATTGTGTTGTGTGGAGCGGACGACGGGAATCGAACCCGCATTCTCAGCTTGGGAAGCTGATGCTCTGCCACTAAACTACGTCCGCACTTCGGATATATCAAATGGAGCGGGTGATGGGAATCGAACCCACGTAACCAGCTTGGAAGGCTGGAATTCTACCATTGAACTACACCCGCCTGCGACCGCGTTTGTTCTTCACAACATGTATTATTATATCACATATCAAACGATTTGTCAAGGGTTTTTTCAAAAAAATCCAAAAAAATTTTAAGAAGTGAAAAGGGGCTGATTTCTGGGATAAACTGTGGGGGGTAATGTCCAGTGTTCCAAAAAAGCGGCGCATCCGCGCCGCTTCATTATGCTGTTTGGTTATGCAAAAGTCACACGCACATCCGCCTCATCAGCTGTGACAGTGATGCTCTTGAGCAGTCTGCCCTCGTCGATCATTTCGTGCGCGATGGCATCCTCGACCTTTTCGCGGATGATCTTGCGGATATCACGCGCGCCGTAACGCTTGCCGAATGCTTCCGCAGCGATCTTCTTCAGCGCAGCTTCATCAAAGCTGAACTGAATGCCCTTTTCACCCAGCGGTTCACGCATTTCCTCCATCATCAGTCCTGCGATCTTCGCGAAATCGCCCTCATCCAGCGGACGGAACACGATCACCTCATCAATACGGCTGATGAACTCAGGGCGCAGGAAGTCGCGCAGTGCCTTCATCGCACGTTCCTTTGTGATCTCCTCCGCTGTGCGGTTGAAGCCCACGCCCGTGCTCTTGTCAGTCGAGCCGGCATTGGAGGTCATGCAGATGACCGTATGTGCAAAGCTGACCGTTCTTCCCTGTGCATCCTCAATCTGTCCCTCGTCAAGGATCTGCATCAGAATGTTCATCACATCCGGATGCGCCTTTTCAATCTCGTCAAAAAGGATCACAGAATAGGGATTTCTGCGCACTTTTTCGGTGAGCTGTCCGGCTTCATCATAGCCGACATAGCCGGGGGGAGAACCGATCATTCTTGCAACAGAATGCTTCTCCATAAACTCCGTCATATCCAGACGGATCAGGGGATCTGCTGCGTCAAACAGCTCCGATGCCAGCACCTTGACAAGCTCGGTCTTGCCGACACCGGTCGGGCCTACGAAAATAAACGATGCCGGACGGATGCGCTTGCTCAGCTGGATGCGGGTGCGCTTGATGGCATTTGCCAGCGCATTGACTGCCTCCTCCTGACCGATGACTCTCGTTTTGAGTCTGTCCGCAAGGTTCTTCATTCTGGAGATCTCGGTTTCCTCGATCTTGTTGGCAGGAATACCCGTCCACAGCTCGATCACGGCTGCAAGGTCGGATTCCTCCACCTCGATTTTCTCCACCTGTTCGCGCAGCTCATCAAGCTGCATTTCCATTCTGCTGCAAGCAGCCTTCATTTCCGCGATCTTCTCAAAATCCGGTTCTTCCTGCTCTTCAAGAGCTGTGAGCTTTGCCTTTTCTGCGTCATACTTGACCGTCAGCTCATCCAGCTCACGCAGTTCGGTCGCACGGATGCTGCGGAATGCACAGCTTTCATCAAGCAGGTCGATCGCCTTATCCGGCAGGAAGCGGTCGGTGATATAGCGTTCGGACAGCACCGCGCACAGGCGCAGCAGGTAGTCGCTGATCTTCACGCGATGATACTTGACATAGTATTCACGGATGCCCAGCAGCACCTCGGCAGTCTCCTCCACAGTCGGTTCTTTGACCGTCACGGGCTGGAAGCGGCGTTCCAGTGCGCTGTCCTTTTCGATATACTTGCGGTACTCCTTGAAGGTGGTCGCACCGATCACCTGCACCTCGCCTCTGGAGAGTGCGGGTTTCAGGATGTTGGCAGCGTTCATTGAGCCTTCGGAATCGCCTGCGCCCACGAGATTGTGCACCTCGTCGATAAAGAGAATGACATTCCCCTCACGGATGACCTCGGCGATCAGCCCCTTGACACGGCTTTCAAACTGTCCGCGGAACTGTGTGCCGGCAACGAGTGCGGTCAGATCGAGCAGGTAGATCTTCTTGTCACGCAGATGGAAGGGCACATCGCCGGAAGCAATGCGCTGTGCGATGCCCTCGGCAATGGCAGTTTTGCCGACACCGGGTTCACCGATGAGACAGGGGTTATTTTTCTGGCGGCGGGAAAGGATCTGCACCACGCGTGCGATCTCACGATCCCTGCCGATGATACGGTCAAGCTTGCCCTCCTCTGCACGCTTGCTGAGATTGGTGCAGTAATTATTCAGGAATTTCAGCTCTTTTTCCGCATCCTTTTTCTTGCGCGGATGCTTCTGCTTCGGCTCACGCTCCGGCTTCGGGGCATCCGATGCACTGTTCATCTCATCGGAGGGCATCTTAGTGCTGAACAGATTTCGCAGGAAATTCGGCATTGCGCCGATGCTGCCCATGTTTTCGTCCGTCTCGCCCGACTCCTGCATGAAATCCATCATCTGATCGGAGAATTCCTCCAGATCCTCATCGTTGATCCCTACATTTTTCAGGTATTCGGACACCTGCGGGATATTCAGCTCCTTTGCACAGTTCAGGCAGTAGCCCTCGCTTTTCCCGTTGCTGCTGAAAGGTGACACGAATACAATTGCAGGCCGTTTGCCGCATTTGCTGCATAACATCATAAATATCCTCTTCCTTTCTGGTACGCATTTTCAATGCCATTGCTGAATGCGCCGTTATATTCTTTCATATAAATAATGGAAAATTTGTGTTTTATCAATTGTTTCCTGATTGAACAGAATCATCATATTCCCCGTTCCCAGTACAATGAGCCGGACTGCCACAGTCACAGCAATCAGAACCGCAGCTGCCTGTACCAGACCGATGGGAAACGCCAGCAGATGGTTGCATTTGCGGATATGCATCTGTTCTTCGAGATTGCCTGCCATATTGGCAATGATGCTCACTATGATGAACACCACCACGACCAGCAGCAGGAACAGCCCCATGCGGACAAGGCTGACATAGAACGGGCGCAGGTAATGCGATTCCACTGCGGACGCTGCGCTCTGTGCGTCCTCTGCATCAAGAAACTGCCGGAGTGCAGCAGGATGCTCCACGAAAAACGTGCTGACATTTTCCTGCGGCAGGGGAAAAAGACTGTGCAGCATGGTATCCACCGTCTGCCCGACCGCCATGGTCAGAGCTTCCGGCACAGTTTCCTGTGCAAGTGCTTCACGCAGTTCCTTTTCTTTCATCGGCGCATCCGGACTTTTTACATTGTTGTAGGAATCGAGAATTGCCGGATACAATTCCGTTTCCGTGTATTCGATTTCAAAATGTTCTGTCACAGTGTCCTGAAACAGCATTTCATAAACCGGAGGTGCAAGAAAATCACTGCCAAAAAATCCGACAACCACTGCCAGAATACTGCCGATCAGCGGAAAAACCATCCTGTTGAAGCCCTTTGATACTGCATTGTACAGCAAGCCGCCCGCAATGGCTACGATCAGCACATCATAAAACCACCAGAATTGTGTGCCCATAGATTTCCTCCATTGTGGAGATCCCTAAAAACCATCCGGTTTCTGAATCTCCTTTATGACTTATTCATATTTATGCGGTTGATCTTGTCATAGCCCAGAAGATAGAAAAATTTGCCATTTTTCACAAGCTGTTCGTAAGAATCCGACACCTTCAGCTCAGCCATGCGTTCCCCGCTGAAAGCAAAGCTCTCGATGTACTGTGACCCCAGCAGATAGGCTTTTTCCTCGTCAACATCCACACTTTTTGCGATATAGGGGATCGAAACCGATGCCGGCTTTGCGGCAAGCTGGGAGAACAGCAGGAGCTGCGACTGTCTGCGCTCCTCATTTTCGAGGAGCACTGCAGCGCGTTCCTCAGAAAACTCATAATCTGCCAGTGTTCCGGTATAATCCACAATGCTCTGGATATCACCCGTGCTGCTATAATATGCACATTTGGTGTCGCCAATCACAAATGCACCGCCATCCGAAAGCGCGTACGCTTTCATGCAGAGCGTTGTCAGAGGCGCACTTGTCCACTCCGTTTCATTATTCTCAAAGCTAACGGACTGCAGTGTGGTCACAAGGTCGCCGTTTTCCGCGCCCAATGTCGCAAAGACGCAGCCATTGTCACGCAGGCTGACATCCAGAAGCCGTTCCACACAGTCACGGCTGTAGATCAGCTTACCCGTGGCATCAAAGACATTCAGGCGGCAGGCGTAGGTATCGGATTCGGTCACAACTGCAACATTGCCGTTTTCCCCGATCCTTGCGAACAGGATGGGGCGTTCCATCGTATTTTCATAGATCAGCTTGTTCGCACTGTCCACACGGAATTTGGTTCCGTTGCAGGAATACAGCAGGCAGCGGTTTTCATTGGTTTCCATGACTGCGTTGCTGTAGGCGTGCTGGCGGCTTTCCTTGAAGCTTCCTTCCACACTGTAGATATAGACATACATATCACACAGGATGAACATTGTATTCCCCACAAAGCTTGTATAATAATCCACACCGCCGGAAACGGACAGGGGGTAATTTCCTTCCGCGTCTGGCTCTTCATTCTGCGTGATATTCTGATATCTTGAGCCGATGCCCTCAAGCCGCGGGAACCATACATCACGTTTGACATAAACCAGTACGCACAGTCCCACAGCCAGCAGTCCGAGCAGAAGCTTGGACATACGCCGTCTGCGTCTGCGCCGCTGTCGGATCAGCACAATATCCACTGTATTTCCCATTGTCCGGCTCTCCTTTCTCTGTCTGTATGCATTCTACGTTTCCTTATCAGGTACGTCAATCTTTATAAAAGACACGGTTCAGGTACAGACCGTGCGCCATTGCCGTCTTTCCGGCACGCAGGCGGTCACCGGAGGCGATGATGTCATCCAGCTCCTCCAACGGGATCCTGCCCTCGTTGATGTCGAGCAGTGTCCCCACCATGATCCTAACCATATTATACAGAAATCCGTTTCCTTTTACAAGCATTTTCACCGTTTCACCATCTTTTTCTACAGTAAAGCTATGAATTGTCCGGACTGTGTTGGCATTTTCTTTGCAATTTGTACAAAATGCCCGAAAATCATGTGTTCCGACAAAATGCTGTGCCGCCTCCTGCACAAGCTCCGTATGGAACGGGCGGCGGTAGTGGCAGGCAAGATCCGTGGCAAAGGGATTCTTGCACTCGCTGCAATGGAGCAGATACAGATATTCCTTCGAATCACAGCTGAACCGCGCGTGGAAATCCTCCGGTGCTTCCTCACAGGAAAGGATGGAAATATCCTTGGGCAGTTCCCCGTTCACGCCGCGCACAAAGCCGAGCGTGGGGATCTTGCTGTTGGTCTGCACGGAAAAGCAGTACTGCTTTGCATGGACACCGGCATCCGTGCGGGAACAGCCATGGATGGTCACAGGTTCATTGAGCACCTTGCTCACACAGCGTTCCACGACTGCCTGAATGGTGTTGGCATTGTTCTGGATCTGAAAGCCGTGGTAGGCTGTACCGCGGTATGCCATGATTACTTTTAAATTTCTCACGTTTCCTCACTCTCATTCGTTCCCGCATTCACCGCTGCCGGAACTTCTTCCCCTGCGGTTTCTGTCTGCGCGGATGCATTCTTCTTTCTGCGGCGTTCCCATAACCACAGGAGCACCAGAAGTGCCGCACTGCCGATGGCGATCAGCAGACCTGTGCGGAAGCCCGCAGGGCTGTAGCGCATTTCGATCATATGCGTTCCGGCAGTCAGGTGCACACCGCACATGGCATCAAACAGGGGGATCAGATCCGCCTGCTTGCCGTCCACATAGACGCGCCAGCCCTCCTCATAGGGCACGGAAAGATACAGACAGCCGTCCTGCTTTGCAGTCACCTCACCGCGGAAGGATGTATCATCAAACTCAGTCAGCGTCATGACTTCATCGGCAAGTGCGGCATAGCCGGCATCCAGAACGTCCTGATTGAGCTGATAGAAATACACATTGATCGTGCCGGACTTGGCATCCGAATCCAGATCACAGCGCAGTGTCACCATATCACCGGCACGGTAATTGCCGACGGGGGTGATGTAGGGCTGCTTTGCGATCTCATAGGAATGCATTTTTGTACCATTATAGTACACATCCATATCGTCCGCATTGCTGACCTTCATGTAGGCGTAAAGCATACCGTCCTGCTGGGCAGTATAATTGTATTTCAGGAAGCTTGTGCTTGGTGCATCATCCTGACGGGTGTAGCTGTAAGAGCCGTAGCTCTTGCGGACAACATCATAGCCGGTATGTCCGACATGGGTGATGTCGATCTGCGTGAACAGATCTTCCTTCAGACCGGTGATGCGGCGGAACAGGGCGTTCTGCACATCGAATGCATTCACGGTGCTGTCGATCACATAGCTCTCAGTTTTTTCATCGACCATGTACGCCATCGAAAGGTCGTACAGATTCTCATACAGCTTCGCCTGTCCACTGGTTTCCACGCGGGACACCGTCAGGTCATCCGCGTTATAGCCGTCCTTTGCGATCAGGTACTGAACGTTCAGGAGCATGTTGGTCAGCGGTGAGGTGTTGGCGTAGTAGTAGCGGTTGCCTGCCTCGGAAGCCGGCAGACCGATCAGGCGCAGGAATGTGGTCGTGTTGGAATTCGCCATTGAGGAGAACTGGGACACGCCGTTGTAGCCGTACATTGCCGGATCGTTGAGCGTGTACCATTTGGTCAGCTCCACGCGGTAAAACGGCTCATCCTCGATCTCATCCGCTTTCTCAAGAAGCTGCTGCACCAGATCATTGCTGGCTGGATAGCCATTATAGGAAGAACTGCCGACGGATTCGACGCTCTTGATCGAGTGCTGTCCCATCTCAAAGGCGAGCACTGCCGCGATCAGCACATGCACCACCTGCTTTGGGAGGAAGGTGCGGAACAGTACGATCAGCAGATACACGCCGCCGAGGATCGCGCTGGCAATGACGAATTTGTTCGGATCTTCCTCATCCGCGCGTACATTATAAGAGAGAGCACAGAAGATGATGCCGGATGCCGCCATGCCAAGCCACTGCCAGATGCTGAACTTTTCGTCGAGCAGGATCTGATAGGCGCGGTAAGCTGCCACCAGAAGCACAAACGAGAACAGGAACGAGAAGCGGTACGGAAGCATGTTGGTGAAATGGAAGCCGTGCCAGATGTAATTGAGCACGTTCATATTGCAGCTCACGAGCAGGAATGCCAGCAGGATGACTGCGGTGATCTTCTCACGGATGCGGATCTTTTTGGCGATCAGGAACACACCCAGCAGAAGCACGGGCAGGAATCCGCAGTAGAGATTCGGCAGTCCCTCCTTGGAGGTGACTTCGTTGAACGCCAGCATATTGGCGATAATGTCGCGCCAGTCCTCATAATAGCTCACGCTTGAAGGGAAGATATTCGAGGCACTGTGGGTGACCTGAAGTGCAAGATAGGTCGGCAGGAGGATCCATGCAGACAGACCTGCACCGAGCAGTGAACAGCCCGTTACAAGCGCGAACCGCTTGCCGAATCTGCCAAAGCCCTTGACCTCGTACCAGCACAGGCAGAAGAATGCAAGGACAGTGAAAATGCAGATGAAGTAGGCGATGTAGTAGTTGGTGAACAGGGCAAGCGCGAGAGAAATGACGTAAAGTCGGTATTTCCCCTCACGCACAAGCGCGGTCAGACCGAGCATCACCAGCGGCAGAAGTGCCACGGTGTCGATCCAGATGGTGTTCCAGTAATAGCCCATCATGTAGCTGCTCATGGCATACATGACGGCGAACATGGTGATGGAAATGTCGTTCTTATGGAAGACATAGCGGAGCATTTTGGCAAAGAACAGCCCCGCAAAGGAGAATTTCAGCATGAGGATGACCATCATCGTGTCACGCAGGGCATCCTGCGGCACAAGAACGGAGAGCACATTCAGCGGACTTGCGCAGTAATATGCCATCAATGCGAGGAAATTCGTGCCGAGTCCCGAACACCATGTATACAGGAGCGAGCCGCCTGTGGAAAGCTTTTCCTCCAATACCTGATAGAACGGATAGTACTGGTGCCACAGGTCTGTAACGAGGAACTGACGGTCGCCGAACGGGTGCATCTTGCTTGCATAGAAGCCGATGCCGAGGAGCAGGAACGGCAGGACGAACGCAAGCACCTCCCAGATGGGGGTGTTTCTGACCGTATCCGGAGTCCGCTTTGCCGTCTGATCCGGCTGCTTCGATTTCTTTGCAATGCGTGAAGCGGATTTCTGATAGGATGCTTTTTTCCGTGACATCCCGCGATTGTTTGTATCGGACATATGCCGCCTCCTTTATGATGTGAGTATGAGATTCAGAACCACCGCTGCCGCCAGAAACAGCAGGCAGACTGCAAAACCGATATAATCCCTCGGTGCGGCTTTCAGCGTCCGCAGGCGTGTTCTCCCCTCACCGCCGCGGTAGCAGCGGCATTCCATCGCGGTCGCCAGCTCCTCGGCTCTGCGGAATGCGGAAACGAACAGCGGGATCAGGATGGGGATGAGTGCCTTGGCACGTTCTGTGAGCTTGCCGTTGTCAAGCGTTGCGCCCCTTGCTTTCTGCGCAGACATGATCTTGTCCGTTTCCTCCAGCAGTGTCGGGATGAAGCGCAGTGCAATGGACATCATCATTGCCAGCTCATGCACGGGAAATTTCACGCGTTTCAGCGGCGAGAGCAGGGATTCGATCGCATCCGTCAGCAGGATGGGGGATGTGGTATAGGTCAGCAGGGACGAGCCGATGATGAGCAGGATGATGCGGATCATCATAAACAGGCTGGTCGTAATGCCGCCCTCGGTGACCTTCAGTATCTTCCACTGGAACAGCACATCGCCGTCATCAATGAACAGCAGGTTGAGAACCGCTGTGATCGCAAGGATCGGCAGGATGGGACGGATGCTTTTCCAGATCATTTTCATGGGGATATTCGAAAGCCGCTGTGCAAGCAGTACAAATACTGCGCCCAGTGCCAGCACCCAGAAGCTGTTGCCGATAAAGAGCATAACAATGAACAGCATGGTTTCCACGATCTTAAAGCGCGGATCCATCCGGTGCAGCAGGCTGTCTACGGGGAAATACTGTCCGATCGTGATATCTTTCAGCATTCTGCGCCGCCCCCCTTTCGCAGGAGCTTCAGCACGGCATTGCGTGCCTGCTCCACGGTGTAAATGTCCTCCGGCAGGTCATAGCCCCTCTGACGGAGCGTATGCATTACGCCGGCGATCTGCGGGATGCGCAGTCCCATGCTGCATAGCTCCTCCGTGCGGCGGAACACTGCGGGTGTATCGTCATAGCAGAACAGCTTTGCCTGATTCATCACGAGGAGCTTTTCGGTATATTCCGCAACATCCTCCATACTGTGGGAAACCAGCATCACTGTGCTCTTTGTTTTCTTCTGATAATCGCGGATCTGCCGGAGCAGATAGTCGCGTCCTTTCGGATCAAGTCCGGCACACGGCTCATCAAGGATGAGGATCTCCGGACGCATTGCCATCACGCCGGCGATCGCGGCGCGGCGTTTCTGTCCGCCGGACAATGCAAACGGCGAACGTTCCAGCAGCTTTTCATCCAGACCAATCATCTCGGCGGTTTCTGTGACGCGTTCGCGGATCTCTGCCTCACCCAGCCCCATATTTTTCGGGCCGAATGCAATGTCCCGATATACCGTTTCTTCAAACAGCTGGTATTCGGGATACTGGAACACCAGACCGACACGAAAGCGCACATCACGGAGCTTTTTCTTGTTCGCCCAGATATCCTCCCCGTCCAGCAGCACTCTGCCGGAGGTCGGACGCAGCAGACCATTGAAATGCTGCATCAGCGTGGATTTGCCCGAACCTGTGTGCCCGATAACTCCGACCATGCAGTTCTTTTCTATCTTCAGGTTCACATGGTCAACTGCCGTTTTCTCAAACGGCGAGCCTGCGCTGTATGTGTAAGTCAGATCTTCAGTTTCCAAAATGCTCAATGACTTCACCAATCCTATTCCTTATCGCAAGATTCGGCAAATCCTGCCCCGTCAGTACGAGGCAGGAAGCCGGTTATTTCTGCTTTTCATCCAGCAGTGCTGCAAGTGCGGCAACGCACTCCTCGGCACTGATGATATCTTTCTCTATTTCTACGCCCTCCTGCCGGAGCAGATGGGCAAGCTCCGTGACCTGCGGGACATCAAGTCCCACAGCTTTGAGCGTTTCCACCTGTGAAAAGACCTGCTTGGGGACATCATCCAGAAGTACTCTGCCGCCGTCTATGACCACGATGCGGTCAGCCTGTGCAGCCTCCTCCATATAGTGGGTGATGAGGATGATGGTGATCCCCTTTTCACGGTTGAGTCTGCGGATGGTTTCCATGACCTCCTGCCTTCCCTGCGGATCGAGCATGGCGGTCGGTTCATCGAGAATGATGCAGTCGGGCTGCATGGCAATGACTCCGGCAATGGCAACGCGCTGTTTCTGACCGCCGGAAAGCTGTGTCGGCGCGTGTTTGCGGTAAGCGTACATTTTTACGGCATGGAGTGCATCGTCCACGCGGCGGCGGATTTCATCGGGGGCAACACCCAGATTTTCCGGCGCAAACGCAACATCTTCCTCCACAATGGTCGCGACGATCTGGTTGTCGGGATTCTGGAACACCATACCGGCTTTCTGCCGGATGGCAAAGAGGTTTTCCTCATCCGCTGTATCCATGCCATCCACATAGAGCTTTCCCTCATCGGGGAGCAGAATGGCGTTGATGTGCTTGGCAAAGGTGGATTTT
>CALGTT010000449.1 GCA_937901485.1 uncultured Ruminococcus sp. | reverse complement strand
ACCGCATGAAAACCATTCATTACGGCAGCAGACTCTATTCGGTGCATTGGGATGCGGATTCGCCCGTAATTTCCGGCATGATCGGGATGGAGGCGGCACTGCTGTGAGCCGATGGGAAAGGTGTTTCCGGAAATTGCCAGCTTGAAATCCGTGCAGAGCCATGCTATAATAGGGAGTGCTGATACGATGAAAACCCAACAAGGAGCTGCTATGAACCGAAAAACTTGTCTGTTTCTGTCTTTTCTGCTGATGCTTTGCACCGGATGTCATAAGGAAGCACAGCCCGCTGTGCAGATCGCAGAAGAATCTGCCTCTGAAACCACAGCGGCTGAACCCGAAACCACCGAAACAATGGAACAGCCAACTACCGCGCCAACCGAACCGGAAACAACTGTTCCCGTACTGCACGAGCCGCCGGAGGAAATCATCCTGATCGTGGATCAGACGATCGAGGTCTATGAAAAGCTGACAGTGCGCGAGCTGCTCTGCGCATTCAACGGGGAGCTTTTAAACCCCGATGACATCGTGAATACCTCCGAAACCGGAACATTTGAAGCGGCGGTTTCCTACACCTTTGAGGGTGAGCACTACGAGCATACCGTTTCCTATACGGTCGAGGATACCACGCCGCCGCTGCTGCTCAACAGTGGATATGATGTGCAGGTAAAGCTTGGCGGCACCTACGACCTCAATACCCTTGTGGGCTTTGCGGATAATTATGACCGCGCTCCCGTGCTGACCTCGTGGGGCACGGTGGATACCGGCGTATGCGGCGCGTATCCGGTCAAGGCAGTGGTCACGGATGCATCAGGCAATTCCATCAGCTGGGATCTGAATGTGCATGTTGTCGAGCAGAAAAGCGAGCCGGATAACAACGCACCGCGCCTGACCTTCGATGCTCTGCGCGAGCAGTATGCCGCGGACAATGTGCGCTTCGGCATCGACATTTCCCGCTGGCAGAAGGATGTGGATTTTGCGGCAGTCAGGGAGGAAGGCTGTGAATTCGTCCTCATGCGCATGGGCTATTACTACGACGAGATGAAGATGGATGAATACTACCTGACGAACATGCAGAAGGCACGGGAAGCCGGACTGGAGGTCGGCGTTTACATCTACACGACCGCCAACACCGAGGAGGAAATGCGCGAAAATGCGCGCTGGATCGCGCAGCAGCTTGACGGACAGGCTCTGGATTTCCCCGTCATCTTCGACTGGGAAAGCTTTTCCAATTTCCAGAAATACGGCATGAATATCCACGACCTCAACATGCTGTTCGAGGTCTTTGCCGAGGAAATGCAGCAGCACGGCTATCCGGTCATGCTCTACAGCAGCCGGAATTTTCTCCGGAATTTCTGGTACGAACAGACGAAGCATCCCGTATGGCTTGCGCATTACACGGATCAGACCAATTATGAGGGGAATTATGTGATGTGGCAGATGAGTGATAAAGGACGCATCCACGGCATCACCGGAGATGTGGACTTCAATCTCCTCTACACCGACAAAATGAAGGAGTACACCGATGATTAAAAATGTGATTCATGAACCGATGTTTCTTGCAATGAAGTCAGAACCGGCAACCACTGCCGATCTGGACACCGCGCGTGATCTTCTGGATACGCTCATTGCCAACCGTGACGGCTGTGTGGGCAT
Source organism: uncultured Ruminococcus sp. (assembly GCA_937901485.1). Taxonomy (GTDB): domain Bacteria; phylum Bacillota; class Clostridia; order Oscillospirales; family Ruminococcaceae; genus UBA3855. The sequence goes on along the minus strand of CALGTT010000449.1, from coordinate 3,340 downwards.
GGCTGCCAACATGATCGGCGTGCGAAAGCGCATCATTGTTTTTGAACATCAGGGAAGCTATCTGACCATGTTCAATCCGGAGATCCTGCAAAGCTCCGGTGCATATGAAACGGAGGAAAGCTGCCTTTCTCTGCTCGGCGGTCCGCGCAGATGCAAACGATACCGTACCATAAAAGTACAGTGGCAGGACGAACGCTTCCGTACACGCATCAAAACCTTTTCCGGATGGCAGGCACAGATCATTCAGCATGAGATCGACCACTGCAACGGTGTACTGATCTGATCTGCGGCGGTATGTTCTTGCAGTACACCGGAAAATCGGTTATAATCCCGTGAAAGGCGGTGGTATCATGAAACGAAACAAGAAAAGAATCCTGTTTCTGACCGGACTTACTGCTATGCTCCTCGGCATCTCGGTACTTGGGATATTTGGCTGGAAACGGATCAGTCGGGAGATCGAAAAGCACAGGCTTTTGAAAGAATGCGTGGTGTTTATGATCCCCGATCTGGATATCCGTGCACCCGTCATGGATGGTACGGAGCATGAGGTGCTGTCAAAGGCAGCAGGACATTTTCCCGGCACCGGTGCGGTCGGCAGCGGCAATTACTGCATTGCCGGACATAACAGCACGATCTACGCAGAAATCTTTAATGAAATGAAGCATATTGAGATCGGTATGGAGATGTACCTCATCGACAATGACGGGGAACGTACCGAATACACCTACATTGTTACAGAAAACTTTATTGTTGAGCCGAGTGAAACATGGGTGCTCGATGATTTCGGTGATGACCGCATTACCATTGTGACTTGCACCGATGACGGCACACAGCGTCAGATCGTGGTGGGAATGCTGGAAAAGATGCAGAGTCACTGACGAAAAAACGAAACAGGAGGATATGTCTATGAACATCATCAACCAGAAAATCGACGGCGGAAAGGCATTCGACTTTGGCAGAACATCGGAGGATTATGCAAAGTTCCGTGATATCTATCCGCAGGCATTCTATGACAAGATTGTGGAACGGGGGCTGTGCATCCATGGGCAGTCCGTCCTTGATTTAGGCACAGGGACGGGCGTTCTGCCAAGGAATATGTACCCTCATGGTGCAAAATGGACGGGGACGGATATTTCTGAAAACCAGATCGCACAGGCAAAGATCCTCTCACAGGGGATGGATATTGATTACCATGCAAAATCGGCGGAACAGCTGGACTTTCCCGATGCGTTCTTCGATGTGATCACCGCCTGTCAGTGCTTCTGGTATTTTGACCATGAAAAGATCATGCCGGAGCTGCACCGTATGCTCAAGGAAAACGGCAGAATTCTGGTGCTGTACATGGCTTGGCTGCCGTTTGAGGATGTGATTGCAGGTGCAAGTGAACAGCTTGTGCTGAAGTACAGCCCGAGCTGGAGCGGTGCAGGAGAAACTATCCACCCGATCTGGATTCCGGATTGCTACAAGGAGCGATTCACACTCGTACACCATGAGGAATACCGCCTGCAAGTGCCGTTCACCCGTGAAAGCTGGAATGGCAGAATGAAGGCGTGCCGTGGAGTGGGTGCATCGCTTTCACAGGAAGAGATTGCAGCCTGGGAGCAGGAGCATATCAAGCTTCTCCATGACATTGCACCCGAGGAATTTGAGATTCTGCATTATGCGGCGATTGCGGAACTGCAAAAGAAATCATAATATGAATCTGAAAGGAGTTTCAACATGCACATCAGACAAATGACCATCACCGACTATGACGAAATCTATGCCCTGTTCCTCTCCTGCAAAGGCATGGGGCTGAACGATCTGGATGATTCCAGAGAGGGCATTGAGCGTTTTCTCAAACGCAATCCCGATACCTGCTTTGTTGCCGAAAGCATGGGCAGAGTTGTCGGCTGCATCATGGTCGGCAATGACGGACGCAGGGGCTATATCTACCATACTGCTGTGCATCCGGACTGCCGGAAGCAGGGCATTGGTGCGGCACTTGTCGAAGCGGGCATGGCGGCATTGAAAGCCAATGGCATTCACAAGGCGGCACTGGTGGTATTTGACCGGAACGAAACAGGCAATGCCTTCTGGGAGAGGATGGGCTTCACCACACGGGAGGATCTTGTTTATCGAAACAGGACGATCACGGAGATGGTGAGGATTGATACATAAAGCAAATATACAGGTAAGGAAAGGAACAGAAACATGTTCAGAGAAGTTGCAAGGCGCAAACAGCAGTTATCCGATGCAGAATGCATCGCGATCCTGAAAACGGAAAAGCGCGGCGTACTGGCGATACTTGGGGATGACGAATATCCGTACGCTGTACCGCTCAATTTCTATTACAGCGCATCGGAGCACAGGATCTATTTTCACAGCGGCAAAACGGGGCACAAGATGGATGCCCTTGCAAGACATGAAAAGGTCTCCTTCTGCGTCTGCGACCGCGGAACGCCGCGTGAAAACCACTGGTCGCTGGATTTCCGCAGCGTGATCGTGTTCGGCAGGATCCGCCGCGCGGAGCAGTGGGATCACGCTCTGATGGTCGATTTCTGCCGGAAATATACGGACGATATGGCGTATATTGAGCAGGAGATCGCACAGTATGCAAAGAACACCGCTGTGCTCGTGCTGGATATCGAGCATATGACAGGCAAAACCATCAATGAGGCATAGAGGGGATTCGAATACTATCATCTGTAAGCCCGTGCGGGATCGCTGTGATTCTGCACGGGTTTACTGATGTCATATAGAAATTCTGAAAGCCGCTGCGAAAAATGCAGTTCTGCTGTGTCTAATAAGTGAAAAGCAAATTTGCAAAGCCGAAGGGAGGAAATCAAATGGATAACGATGCGGATCGCTACCGCCGTTTCCTGAATGGTGATGACGATGAACTGGTTGTGATCATTGATACCTATTATCAGGGCTTGTCACTGTACCTGAACAGCATTGTGAAGAACATCTGCGAAGCCGAGGAGATCATGCAGGAAACCTTTGTGAAGCTTGCTGTGAAAAAGCCGAAATTTCATGGAAAAAGCTCGTTCAAAACATGGCTCTATGCCATTGCGCGAAACTGCGCCATGAATCATCTGCGCGAGCGTGCACGGTATGCAGATCGTCCGCTTGACGAGGCGTTCCAGCTTTCCGATGAAACGGACATTGAACAGCAATACCTTCTGGAGGAACAGAAGATCCAGCTCCATCGGGCAATGAAACAGCTCCATCCCGATTATGCGCAGGTGCTCTACCTGAAATACTTTGAGGAATTTGACACAGAAGCCATTGCAAGGATTATGAAGAAATCCAAGCGTCAGGTCGGTGACCTGACCTACAGGGCAAAACAGTCATTGAA
>CALGTT010000448.1 GCA_937901485.1 uncultured Ruminococcus sp. | reverse complement strand
GTGCACCAGCTCCATTGTGGTGATGTCACGCATTTGCGCATCCGCCGCCTTTGCATCGGGGCTGAATGCAATCACGCTGCTCAACACCACTCCGGCACACATAATCGCTGACAGTTTCTTCATAAACATCTTCCATTCCTCCTGTTTTTTATTCCGGCAGTCCCCCCATATGGTTCTGCCGCAAATCTATTGTATCACAGGAACGGAGGATTGAACATGGCATTTTCTGCTTTTTTCTATCTCGAAACGCACGAAAATCTGAAAACATCTTGCAGATATTGCATTTTCTGCTGAAATATGTTATAATATCTGCAAGACATCTGAGGCAATACCGCGCAAAGACCGCCTGCGGCTGCGCACGTCATCTTTACTGTATCTTTTTCGACATCTTGCACGATCTGCCGAAAAATCTACAGCAAATCTTAAGCAGATGCCCAACGAGCGTCAGCGAGTGCTGGCAGTCGCTTATGCATAGCTGATGCACTGTCCTTTATGCGGTATTGCGTATAGTTTACCACATAATAGTGAGAAAATCAAGGTATAATTTGTAAATTCATGTGTGCATTGTGTGAAATTGCACCGCCATGTTCTTGCAGCAGTGCGCCGAATGTCTGCATCTGTTCATCATCCGTGCGCAGAACGAGGACAAAATCCTCACAACGCGCCGTGCCTGCATCCGTCAGGGATTGTGGCGAAATTGCGTCAAAAAACTGCTGTGCAAGACAGGTTTCCTCATCGAATGCACTGTCGTGCAGCTGCGCATCGACATAGAGCTGCGTTTCATAGCTGCCGTTCTTTTTCCGGCAGGGGAGCTTGATTTTGCGCATGGTGCACCTACTTTTCTGTGAGAATGCCGTAGCGATCGGGCCGTCTGTCACGGAAAATGCCCCAGCTCAGGCGGTCGGATGCGAGCGCGTCCAAATCAAAATCAGCCGTCAGTACAGCATCCCCTTCCCTGTCCGACTGGCAGAGCAATGCACCGGTATTGTCGGCAATAAAGGATGAGCCGTAGAAGCGCAGGGCGGATGTCTGTCCGCCGTTTTCTGTGCAGGGCTGCACTTCCTCCAGACCGTAGCGATTTGCCGCAATCACGGGCATGAGATTTGCCGCCGCATGTCCCTGCATAGTGCGCATCCAGTGCGGCATACTGTCCGTTTCGAGAATCGGCTCAGAGCCGATGGCAGTCGGGTAGAACAGCAATTCCGCACCATTCAGGGCAAATGCCCTTGCTGTTTCCGGAACCCACTGGTCCCAGCAGATGCCCACGCCAATTTTGGCAAATTTTGTTGAAAATACGCGGAATCCTGTATCGCCGGGAATGAAGTAGAATTTCTCCTGATAATAGTGGTCATCGGGAATATGCGTTTTGCGGTAGACACCGAGCAATGTACCGTCCGCGTCAATGACTGCCACGGAATTGAACAGGCGGTTGCCGTCCTTTTCGTAAAAGCTTACGGGCAGCACAACGCCGAGTTCTGCGGCAATCTTGGAAAAGTGCTGTACTGCGTCATTTTCTTCCACGGGCTTTGCAAAATGATAGTATTCGTACTGCCGTTCCTGACAGAAATACTGCCGTTCAAAGAGTTCGGGCAGGAGAATGATATTCGCGCCCTTTGCTGCCGCTTCACGCACGAGCTGCTCTGCATGGGCAATATTTTCCTGTACATTCCGTGTGCAGTTCATCTGCACCGCGGCCACTGTCACCTTTCTCATGATAACACCCCTTTCGGAATCTGCTGTGTAATGCAATGGATATTGCCGCCGCCGACAATGATGTCCCTTGCAGGAATTTTCACAATGCTGCGTTCATGGAACAGCGTTCCC
>CALGTT010000447.1 GCA_937901485.1 uncultured Ruminococcus sp. | reverse complement strand
GTTCTGTGTTATTGCTCACGTCCAGACTCGTCAGCTGGTTCTCACTGCAATACAGATATTTCAGTGCTGTGAAATATTCCACACCCGTCAGATCTTTGATGCCCATATCATCTACGTCGATATGATTCGCCTCTGCGATTTCTTCCATCGTCAGGATATCATCATTCGTGGTATCGAAGTTGGTATCCACATAGGTACGGAAAATTTCGTCCGGAAAGTTCTCCTCATTGATCGCAACATATTCCATATTTGTCACAGTGATCTCACCGGAAACTGCAAAGCCGTTTGCATCCAGCTCACCGATGTCCGCTGTCCATGCAAAGGTATTCTTTGCAAGGGAGGCTGCATCATACTCGCCTGTAAGTGTCCATGCAACAGGAAGCTCTGCTATACCGTCCTCCGCTTCGATTACGATCGCAGCCGGGAGCTGTGCAATGATGTCCTCCGCATTGGTATAGTATTCTGTCAGCGTTACATCCTCAGGAGGTGTAAAAGTCGTGATCTTCACCTTTGCAATCGTGAAATCCACACTTGCAGTCACACCGCCATAGGTAATGGAGGCGGTGTAGTCACCGGCATTCACAGGCTCGCCTGCAAAGGGTTCGCCGTCCTTTGTATAGGTCACAGGAAGCTCCGCATCCGACAGAACGCCGTCCGCAGTGACCTTGATCTCAGCCGGCTCTCCGTCATAGACTTTTCCCACTGCGATAATGACAGCAGAGCCGCTGTAGTCACAGGTTTCGGAGCAGGAAGCGGTAATCGTATTACCGCTTGCAGAATAGGTCGGAACATGGGTGTCCGGATTGGTCTCGCCATACTCCGTGCCGCAGAATTCACATTCAGCCGGATTCTGGCAGTTTGCTGTGCCGCCGCTGTGTTCTTCTGCCGAATCAGTCGTATAGCCGATGGGACAATCCATGCAGGCTGTTTTCTTGGTATGCTGTATCTCATCCATCGTTTCATAAGTGACCGTGCCGTCCGTATTGTGGAGATGTTTTACACCGTCCACCCAAATGACCGCATCGTCCGCAATTATCAGCAGCTCCGGATTGGTGATGAAACCGCCATTCACGAAGCTGATCCTCTTGCCGCTTGCAATGGTCAGCTCCTCTGTGAGGGTGTTCTCACCCACTACTGTCGCATTGCCGTCCTGTATCAGGATGCCGCCGGACTGGGTGAGGGATTGCACCGTATCCGCTGTGACAGTACCGCCGGTGAGATTGACAGCTGCGCAAGTGCCGCTGTAAAGTGTTTCACTGAGGGTATACGACCGATGCTCACCACCGCCAATATCGTATGCACTGAATCCGCTATCCGAACTACCCACTGCATTGACCGTACCACTCTTAATGGTGATCGTTCCGGCATATATGCGATTACCATTACCGCCGATACCTGCTGCAAAATAATATGCCAAATAATCAATATCGGAGAAACTGCAACAACTGCCAATTGCTTCCAGACTGCCATCGCCGTCAATGGTGAGGGTCGCATTCCCCGAAACATAAATACCAGCATAAGCTTCTTGGAGTGCTGTACCGCCTGTCAATTTGTTTTCACCCACAAGCGTCACATTTGCTGCCGCACCATCAGCGATGGACAGGGGGGATGTCTCCGCAGGGGAACTGTTCACGTTGTCAAGGATGATATCATGCGAGCCGCTTTCCACAGTGATGGCGTTGGTTGTGGAATCGCCGTCCGTGATCGTGACGCTGCCGGAATAGTACTGCTTCTCCCCGTCATCGATGGTGTAGTACAGAATGCCTTCCTGCATAGAAAACACGATATTTCCGTCTGAAAGATCCAGTGCAGGATCTTCAGTCAGAATACCATCGGGTATAAATGTACCAGATTCAGATTTTATATAGTTGTTCTCTCCAAGCAGAAGCGCAGTAACCTCCGTCCCCTCCGGCAGCCAGCAGTACAGCTTATTGCCGATGGTCTGGACACCGTCAAAGCCGAAATCCTCCGGAAATCCCGTACCGCCGGAAACAGCTGTGCCGTCCGCAGCATTCAGAATGGTAAAGGTCTGGAGGGATACATTCTCTCCTGCATCGTTCTGCACAGTCGCCACAGGGGCAGGGTCACTGGAATTATCCGGTCCCACGCCGATCAGATCCGCATCAATATTGCCGCCATTGATGATGACCGTTGCATCGACAGATCGATAATCAGTTGGGCTTTCATAAGGAGTAGTATACAAAGTATAATACCACGTTCCACTTCCGATGTCTGCCATCTGACCGTTATACGTAGTAATCGTACCACCGTTAATGGTAATCGTTCCCACAGCTTCCGTACCGCTGCCGCCGATCGCTGCTGCTGTTTTATATTTAGTTGGTGAAGTAGAAGAACAATAGCCGCTTCCTACTGTTGAGATCGTGCCGCTGTTGATGGTGATGGCACCGCTTGGCGTATTCATATTCGCACCAATGCCGGCACCGCCATAGCTGCCCGCTGCATCCAGACTGCCGTTGCCGTCGATCGTCACCGATGCATCGGATGCAACGTACAGTCCTGCACAGCCGACACCGCCCTTCAGTGCATTTGTGCCGGAAAGCGTTAACGCTACACTCGCAGAATCATTTACAGCAAATGCAGAAACACCTTTTTCCCATACTTCAGAATAACGCTGGTCCCCAGTACCGCTGGCATCAATGCCTGCATCGTCAAGCGTGATCTGATGCGTACCGCCATTCACAGTTACTGTGTACTCTGTGGATGTACCCGTGATACTGTAGCCGTCGGGATCAGCTTCGGTCTGCTCTGCGCCGTCTGTACCATAGCCGGAAAGCGTACCATTCCCGATGATGATATTGCCGCAGCTGATATCCAAAACCGTCTGCACGCCGTCGCTCTCCGCGGCAGATGCGGTCATCAGAATATCAAATGTTCCATTCGGGAAGTGCAGAAATGTCATGCTGCACATTGCCAGTGACGCTGTGAACGCCAAAACTCTTTTGAATTTACTTCTCATAGCAGTACCTCCTTTGCAGATTTACATTTTTGCGATTTTTCAAACATTTTCTGTCTTGTCGTTTCCACCGCCTGCCAGTTGACAGCAGTGATATAATCCCTGAAGTCGGAGAGGATCCTCTTGCCAAGACTGCGGTAGTCCATTGCAATGATCTTTTCGATTTTCTGGTTTCTCAAAGCTTCGGGCACATTGTAC